>CAYSLK010000049.1:0-16952 GCA_964431885.1 uncultured Dehalococcoidia bacterium
AGGACGATCCAAGTTTACCCTATTATATGGAAGAAATTATTGCGATGTTTGTAGATGATTTTGAATTCATGCAGGTCCACTTGATTTTCGCCAATAACATTTTGGTCGGATTCTCTAGATTGGACGGGCGGCCTGTCGGAATAATAGCCCAACAGCCAAACTATTTGGCGGGTGTCTTAGATATAAATGCCTCAGTGAAAGCAGCTAGATTTATACGGTTTTGTGATGCCTTCAACATCCCGCTGGTTACATTTGTGGATGTTCCAGGATTTATGCCGGGGACTGATCAGGAACATTCGGGTATCATAAGGCACGGTGCAAAACTAATTTTTGCTTATGCTGAAGCTACTGTTCCAAAGATCAGTGTTCTGACAAGGAAGGCCTATGGTGGTGCCTATATTGTTATGAGTAGCAAGAATTTACGCGGAGACATTAATCTTTCTTGGCCTACAGGTGAAATAGCAGTTATGGGTGCTGATGGTGCCGTTAACATTATACACCGGAGAAAAATTACTGCTTCGGAAGAACCAGATGATTTACGTGCCCAGTTGGTGGAAGACTATCAGTCACGACTTATGAATCCATATATAGCTGCTAGCAGAGGCTTAATAGATGATGTAATTGAACCTGCAGACACAAGGATTAAAATAATTAAGGCTCTGGAAATGCTTGAAAATAAGAGGGAAACTTTACCCCCAAAGAAACACGGAAGCATACCACTGTGACCGATCGTACAGATAGAAAAAATGGTCAAACAAGCTTTCTAGCGGCTGTATTAACGGCCATTTACGCATACATGATAGAGGAACAGTATACCGAAGGCCTGGATCAAGATTTTAGATTAGTCTCCTGGAAGTTGACCCTACGGGATGAGAGTTATAGTCTTCAGCGACCAGCTAAGTTTTCCGGTTGGAAGAGAGGAAAATTAATTACATTCTCTAGATAACAAATTAGGCTGGTATATTCTGAGCTTATGTTAATAGGCTATAATTACAACCGATAACATGTTTCGTGTAAATTTATTTTTAAACTTGCTTATTTCACCGACAACTAAGAAGTAATATCGATTCAGAACTAATTCGATAAACTGTCACAGGTAAATTTAGTGGTACAGAATCCGATAAAGATAACAGATACTACTTTCCGGGACGCTCATCAAAGCCTAATGGCGACACGTCTTAGGACCGATGACATGATTCCTATAGCTTCTAAAATGGACTCAATGGGGTTTTATTCAATGGAAGTCTGGGGAGGAGCCACCTTTGACGCAATGACCAGATTCCTCGGAGAAGACCCATGGGATAGGTTAAGAACTTTTAAGAAACTCATTACAAAAACCCCTCTATCCATGTTGCTCAGAGGACAGGCCCTTGTAGGTTATAGAGCCTATGCTGACGATCTAGTTGAAACATTTGTCAACCATTCGGCGGAAGCTGGAATAGATATATTCCGAGTATTCGACGCTCTAAACGACGAATGGAATTTGGATAAAGCATCATCTGCCGTTAAGATGTCTGGAAAGCACCTCCAATTAACCATATGCTATTCAGTGACTGGAGAAGGCAAACTGGGTGGCGATATTTACAATCTACAATACTACATAGACAAGGCCAAGCGATTTCAAGAGATGGGGGCGGACAGCATATGTCTAAAAGATATGGCTGGTTTAATGTCTCCATACGACGCTTACACTCTTGTCACCAACCTTAAAGAGGTTTTAGATATTCCTTTACAACTCCATACTCACTATACCAGTGGTATGGCCTCAATGACCGTGTTAAAGGCTATTGAAGCGGGCGTAGACATTGTAGACACATGCCTAGCTCCCCTAGCCCTTAGGACTTCTCAACCCGCTTCTGAACCATTAGTTGTGACATTTCAAGGAACAGAACGGGACAGCGGACTGAACCTTGAAGGTCTTTTAGATATGGGAGAC
This sequence comes from uncultured Dehalococcoidia bacterium, assembly GCA_964431885.1. GTDB lineage: Bacteria > Chloroflexota > Dehalococcoidia > Lucifugimonadales > CAUZEB01 > CAUZEB01. Next base: position 1,937 of record CAYSLK010000049.1, read on the forward strand.
TACCTTGAGTCTATTTTACCCAAATATAGAGAACACATGGAAACTACACGAACGTCAGTTATTGACGCGAAGGTACTTAAACACCAGATTCCAGGTGGAATGGCCAGCAATCTTATTTCCCAACTGAGAGAAGCTGAAGCCCTTGATCGACTTGAGGAGGTGCTGAAAGAAATTCCAAAGACCAGAGAAGAACTGGGCTTCCCTCCACTGGTAACTCCTATAAGTCAAATGATCGGATCACAAGCGGTCAGTAATGTCTTATTCGGTAGATATACTATGATGTCTGGCCCGGTAAGAGATCATATACTGGGTTTGTACGGCCGACCTCCAGGCAAAATAGATGGGAAAGTGGCAGATATTGTGCTAAAAGACCCCAATGAAAAAAGAACATCAATTAATCAACGTCCGGCTAATCTGTTAGCGCCGGAAGTTGATAAAGCTTTTCAATCTATTAAAGAAATATCGTCAACCCTTGACGATATGCTCATATACGCCCTATATCCCACAACTGGAATGAGGTTTTTACGCATCAAACACCAGTTAGATCCTATGCCGGACGAAATGAAACAAAAAGTCTCCGTCGACGTAATTAATAAGTCGGACAGTGCCATTATAAAAGAGTCGTCTTATCCTCACCCTAGTGATAAAGTGCGGTTCTTCAATGTATATGTCGGAGAGGATTTTTATAAAATAGGCATAGACCCATCTCAATTAATTAATAAGCCTGAAGAGGCTAAATCAGAACCAGAGACCTCGCTTAGCGAAAACATTCCTGACTTTAAGTCTGAGGGAATTTCAAAAATATTAGCTCCAATGCCTGGCATACTTGTTAAATACTTAGTAGAGATTGGGCAAAAAGTGAATGTCGGTGATCCCGTGTTAGTATTAGAAGCTATGAAAATGGAAAACTCGCTACCATCGCCAATTACGGGAACTGTAGAAAACTTACCACTTAAACCCGGTTCGACAGTTGGAAAGGATGCCATACTGGCTGTGATAGCACCATTGGCTGACCTAGAATAAAGATGTATATATCCTGTTAACCCTAGTGATGGTCTTATTTACGAAGTTTGAACACCACTACATACGTAGACCATCACTTAATTATCTTAATGGATGTTTTAATTATGTACGACGGAGGTAAGATGAGGAAGAAAATCACGGTAGTTGGAGCTGGAAATGTCGGCGCTACGACAGCTCAGAGAATTTTTGAAAAAGGTTATGCCGACGTAGTGTTGGTTGATATCGTAGAAGGTCTACCTCAGGGTAAAGCTCTGGATATTTTAGAATCAGGACCTGTTGTGGGCAGCGATTCTCATATAGTGGGAACAAACGCATACGATGAGACACATGGGTCGGACATAGTCGTCATAACTTCAGGCATCGCCCGTAAGCCAGGTATGAGCCGTGACGACCTTCTTTTGACGAACATGAAGATTGTTACTAACGTTGTAGAAGAGATAATTGCTAAATCTCCGAAATGTATACTACTACCGGTTACGAATCCACTAGATGCAATGGCTCAACAGGCTTTCAGAGTAAGCAAATTTTCAAAAAACAGGGTGATCGGTATGGCCGGTATACTGGACACGGCACGCTTCCGGACGTTCATAGCCGAAGAGTTAAGAGTATCTGTTGAATCTGTAGATGCATTTGTCCTGGGGGGTCACGGAGATACAATGGTGCCTATCGTCGGCAGCACTCAGATCGGGGGAAGACCAATCACCGATGTGATACCAGAGAACCGTATTGAAGAACTGGTTCAGAGAACACGGGACGGAGGTGCTGAAATCGTTTCATACCTCAAAACTGGTAGCGCATACTATGCGCCATCAGCCTCTATAGTGCAGATGGTTGACTCTATAATCAAAGATAAAAAACAGATATTACCATGCACTGCATATTTAGAAGGAGAGTACGGCATAAATGGTTTATTTGTTGGTGTTCCCGTAAAACTCGGCTCTAACGGAATTGAGGAAATTGTAGAGTTCGAGCTCACCGACAATGAACTAAGCGCCCTTCGACAATCGGCCGAAGCTGTAAGAGAATTAGTAGAAGTAATGGATTCAGCATCTGATTAGAGTACGCATTTAGATTTCACTTAGACTTTATTTCATGAGATATGTAAGTGAATTTAAGTTAAATACGTGATCTACACATAAATATGGTAATGACATAACATGATTTAGGAGACTCAAATGGATGTTACAGGTAAAACTGCTCTTGTTACTGGGGGTGGAAGAGGTATCGGCAAAGGAACTTCTATCGTGCTAGCAAAAAATGGGGCCAACGTGGTGATTGCAGACATAAATTTAGATGATGCTAATCTACTGAAAGGTGAACTAACGGATATGGGATGCGATTCTATAGCGCTTAAAGTAGATGTTACCAATCAACAATCAGTAGATAAAATGATAGGAGCAACTATTGATAAGTATAGCCGTGTAGATATCCTTGTTAATAATGCAGGTATAATAGCAGCTCCTGGTTGGGAGGAACGGAATCATTATAATGATGACGATTGGGATATGATCTATGATATTAATATCAGAGGAGTCTCACGTGTAACGGAATCAGTAGCCCCTGTTATGAAAAATCAAATGTATGGGAAAATCATCAATATTTCCTCAGGAGCAGGCAGAGTAGGTTCGGCTTTCAATCCGCCGTATAATGCGTCTAAGGCAGCTGTAATTAGTATAACTCAGTCCATGGCAATGACATTAGCTCCATTTAACATAAACGTTAATGCTGTTTGTCCAGGTCTTCTTTGGACACCTATGTGGGAACGTATTGCCTATCGCAGAGGCAGCTTACAAGGACTTTTATCAAAGATGACACCTCGACAAGTTTTCGAAAAATACGTATCGGAAACGATACCTCTAGGCAGAGAGCAAACGCCAGAAGACATAGGGAACGTAGTAGCTTTTTTTGCATCTGAATAAGCTAAAAATATTACAGGACAATCGATCAATGTTAACGGCGGGTCTCGTATGGACTAACCCCCAAGAGATGCAGGGCCATAAAACAATGCACTCACAGTCACCTAATCTCGCTTAAATCCAGTTTATCGAATCCTTAGGTGTAATTATTTAGGAGATTGATAATGGACATCACTGGAAAAATCGCACTGATTACAGGAAGTGGTCAGGGCATAGGAAAGGGTATTGCTACGGCTTTTGCTAATCATGGGGCCAGTGTTGTTACTGCGGATAGAAACTTAAGGAACGCCATGGAAGTCGAATCCAGCCTAAATGAAACCGTACAAGATTCAATGTCAATAAAAGTGGATGTCACGAACCAGTCTTCAGTTAACAGCATGATACAACAAGTGATACAGAAATTTGGTCGGATCGATATACTGGTCAATAATGCAGGTATAATAGCAGCTTCTGGCTGGGAAGAACGTGAACATCCCAATGAAGAAGATTGGGAAATGGTTTATGAAGTTAATTTGAGAGGTGTAGCCCGAGTAATGGAAGCCGTGGCACCTTTAATGAAAACCAAACGATACGGTAAGATTATTAACATATCATCTGGAGCAGGCCGACGAGGCTCCACACACCCTAATCCACCATATAACGCTTCTCAAGCAGCAGTAATTAGTATGACTCAATCCTTAGCCATGGAATTGGCCTCGTTTAATATTAACATCAACGCAATATGTCCGGGCCCGTTGTGGACACCTATGGCGGATCTCATATCTTATAGAAGAGGAAATTTGCAAGGTCTTTTAAAGACAATGACTCCACGACAAATATTTGACAAGTACGTTAATGAGAACGTTCCACTGGGAAGACCTCCTATGCCGCACGATATAGGTAATATGGCGGCTTTTTTAGCATCTGACTACTCTATGAACATCACTGGGCAAACCATAAACGTAAACGGTGGAAGCCTTATGAACTGACGATGTATCAACTACAAATGACAGCATATTTCTAAAGTGTCACAATAATTTGTAACCTATATGAAAGTGCAAGAGTAACCTGTTATCATCTGATAAATAAATATGAAGGGGTGTCTTTATGATCGATTTGATGGGTATCGCACGAACCGAGAGCGCGGGTGGAGATCTTTTAACCTTACTATCCAACCTTTTTGAACCGTCAGATTTAAAGCCAGATGGATATCCGGACGCCGTAATATGGAAGGGAGGCAACCACGACACCAACATAAACCCAGTGGCCCATTCTTTAACTGATGCATACGCTCTACTTGGTACGATAGCCGCAACTGACATATTAGGATTGCCGTTCTATGCTGTTCCAATGTGGTCACAATATCGACAAGACACTAAACTGGCCTCCTTAAGTTGGTTTGGTAATATGCCATGCACATCGATAAAGTGGTCAACAGCTGGTGACGCTTATGTAACCGATGAAAATGGAGATCGGGTTGTTGTATTAGGTAAATCCGGTAATGCACCACTTCGTACCCAAGCGGGTGTTTTTTGTAACGTTAGACCCTATGGCACAATCACAGTGGTACGGTGTATGCCATGTCTACCCTACTCACAGGACAAGTCTCGATTTGGAATAGATGAAACAGGGAATATTCATTCGGAAATGAATACCCCTGGTGTGCAGATGGCATATGCAAATCGCCTATTTCTCCAAATGGTGAATCAAACAGGCCATATTGGCAGAGTAGCCATGAAGCCAACACAGGCCATGGAAGACGGTATAAATGCGGGACTTCACTCCTGGTTACTCAAAGGGACAAAATTTGAAGTAGGAAGGAAATATGCCGTTGACCCCTACGAAGAACATAAAGAGAGCATAGACAAAATAGTTCGCCTACTCCCCAAGGATTTTAAGACAGGGATGGAGTCTTGGAGTGGACGAATTGAACAACATATATCAGATACTAACTATGGCCTACTAATATGGGACTTAATTGAAAAGCAGAATACCATTGTATTGGCCACAGACCTGGATGGTGACCGGCTCACGGATCTTCTCGCTGATATTTCTGATCCTCTACGTAGCTTTGGAGACCGAGTCGCGAAGCACATAGGTAAAGATATTAAAATGTCAGAGATTTGGTCAGAAATGGGATATACGACCGGTAATGGCCGAGATATGACGTCAGTTATGCATCGTATGGATGGCCCACCTATCCATGAACAAACTCTAGGCTCAGCAGATGCAATGCTCCTGCGTCTGCTAGATGGCGACGAATGGGTGGGAGGAACCAAACAACCATATGATCCACGGATACATTTCGTTCTTATAAGAGACGCATATCTCGACGCAAATCCGGGAAATGAAGAGTTGCGTACGTGGTTAGACAATGCTATCAACAAATTTGATGAAATATACAGCGGTAAACGTCCAGGATTCCTGGATGGATATACCTCGCTCAAATCTGCTATAGCGCCCTGGAGAGTATAGCATCGGAAATCACGCGAACGTATTTCCTTTAAGTTGGCTGACCGATTTATCATTACATATCCACTAACTGGCATACAGACTTTCCTAGCTAAATAGTTGAGGATCCCGCCTCTAATACAGCTGTGATAACCAATCAGGAGTGAACATGCCCAACGTACACGACAGGGGTGGATGGCCCAACGAAGAACCCATCAATGTGGATGATCATGAATGGCTTGACTGGCAATGGCAGACCCAGGCCTTGCCTACTGTATTGCGACAAAAAGGGATAATTAATTCAGACGAATTAAGGAGAGGTATAGAATCGATACCTCGGAGCGACTACGAAGCTATGCCTTACCATGATCGATGGGCAACATCTATAGAAACCTTGCTTATCGAGAAAGGTATATTGACTGAAAGAGAGATCCAGACCAAGGTAACGGAAATTGAGAGACGTTGGAATAAATTTTGAAAGATTCAGATGAACTTGACCATAGAATTAACGACCGTGTAAGAATTAAAGATGCCTTCTTCCCAGATCATCATAGGACTCCTTGGTTCATTAAGGGGAAAATAGGGTATATTGTGGCAATATATGGAAAATTTTTAAACCCAGAAAAAAGAGCGTATGGATTAAGCGGATACCCCAAACAGACCCTTTACAGGGTCAAATTTATGCAAACAAATGTGTGGGATGATTACCTTGGGGAAACTCAAGATACAATTTGTGTAGATTTGTATGAACGTTGGATAGAAAAGGTCTAATATAGAAACGAGGTTCATAAATGCAAGAAGAACATAACGATAATGGTTCACCACACACCGGCGCTCAACCTGACGTGACACTCAGTTATAGAGCGAGTAGAATACTGGCAATTAAGGAACTTCTAACAGAAAAACACGTTATTAGCCCGACAGAATTAGAAACAGCGATTAACTCCCTAAAATCTCGTAAGCCTACAGACGGAGCTAAGGTAATCGCTAGAGCTTGGAAGGATCCAAGTTTCAAACAACGGTTGATTGACAATCCAGAGTTGGCAATCAATGAACTTGGATATGTCTTGGACCAACACACCAGACTTATTGTTGTGGAAAACACCGTATCAGTCCATAACGTAATCGTGTGCACACTCTGCTCTTGCTATCCAATCTCTCTTCTAGGGCCTCCACCAGACTGGTACAAAAGCTTCGGTTACAGATCCCGCGTCGTTAAGGATCCAAGATCAGTCATAGGGGAATTTGGCCTGATTTTGGACACAAAAATAGAGCTTAGAGTTCATGACAGTACCGCTGACATTAGATATCTAGTTTTGCCCATGCAGCCAACTGGCACATCTCAATTTCATGAAAATCAATTAGCAGAGCTTGTGACTAGAGACTCTATGATAGGAGTATCAGTTCCGTCCTTGCCCAAACAGCATCGATCTCCAGATTAATATAATAATCGGATTCCTGTATTGCACGAGGAGGCTACACTGGTAAAAAAATCGCCCCAAACATTCGAGTTCAATATTGATGATCCCGTTCAAGCAATTGAAAAATGTTATGAACTGGGCTGGTCTGATGGCTTACCAGTGGTACCACCAACTGTGGATAGAGTAAATGACTTTTTAGCCTTTACCAACAAAAATCCCGATGAGGTTGTAGGTACGATCCCTGAACGAAGGCGTGAGGTTACTGTTCAAACTATTGCCGCCAACGCCGTCATGGCAGGCTGCTTACCAGAATACTTACCATTAATAATAACTGCTGCAGAGGCAATGTTGGATCCACTATTTAACATAATTGGCCCTTCTTCTAGCCTAGGAGGAGCAGGTATATTGACAATTATAAACGGTCCTATTACACAAGAATTAAATATAAACTCTGGATCTAATCTCTTCGGTCCCGGTAATAGAGCAAATGCAACCATAGGTAGATGTATTAGGCTAATTTTAATGAACACATGCGCAGCTACACCGGGACTTTTCGACAGAAGTATACTCGGGCATCCAGGAAAATACAGTTATTGCATAGCAGAAGCTGAAGCATCCTCACACTGGAAACCATTACATGTTGACAGAGGATTCAAATCAGAAGAAAGCACAGTAACCGTTTTTGCATGTGAAGCGCCAAGGCAAGTGAGGACAAGTGGAGACGATCCTCGAAAAATTCTCTATACCGTTGCTGATGTTATATCCAGTTTAGGCACGTCCATGTGTACTATAGGATCTATAGGAGACGCATCAAATATTGTGAGACAAGGCGAAGTTGCCATTGTCATATCAGGTGATGCATCGATATGGTCTGGATGGGAAAAATCAGATGTGAAAAACGGACTTATTCCCTTAATAAAGCGTTCTTTGGGAGACCTGAAAAGGGCAGGGGAGATTAAGGGTCCTGTGAATACCGACGATGATAAGCAATATATATCTCTTATTGACTCAGCCAGTGACATATTGTTAGTCTTTGCGGGCGGTACGGAACGTACACTCGCTGCTGTAATGCCCAGTTGGGGTCCTAAAGTCTCGTCTACTTCAGTAACCCGCGTAATCACTTAAATAACGGTTTTTGTGGCCTCGGGTACACCACAGGTAAGTGAGAGTTATTAGCTGCGGCACAGTTTTCACAACTGAGAGGGAATCAGATCTAATTGAGCTCTTGATTTCGCCCTGATCTCAACTGATCTGATTGTTGGACAACTTTTGTGAAATCAAGTATTTTATCTGTGTCTTTGACACCTTTAGTCTCCACTCCGCTAGAAACGTCAACACCCCATGGAGTAGCTTCAATTAATGCTCTATCTACATTTTCAGGTGAAAGGCCACCGGCTAGGACTATATCAAACGATTTAGAAATTTCACCTGCTATAGACCAATCGAAAGTCTTCCCTGTTCCACCCAACTGACCCTCTTCTAATCTGTCGAGTAAAGGAATGGATTTATGAGACAGGACCTGTTCCACATGTTGAAATATACCAGGTAAAATATCTTCTTTTCTGCTGCGATTTGCTACTTTGATCTGCCTAATAACTTTGCGATCTACTCTCCTGCAGTAAGAAACTGATTCGTTACCGCATAGTTGAACAAAATCCAAATCACATTCTTTTACAATACGGTTGACTTGGTCTAATGACTGGTTTGCAAACAATCCAACGATCGAAATATTGTGCAGCCCTGTCTTAATCCGTTTATATTCTTCAATAATTTCTCGCGCTTTTTGTTCAGGAATCTGTCGTCTAACTCCCGGAACAAACACGAAACCTATGAAATCTGCACCCGCATTAGCAGCAGTTAGCACATGTTCAATACTCTGTAATCCACAAATCTTAATCTTAGTCATACTAATTCTCGTAATGTCTGAGCCGGATCTGATGAGCGTACCAGTCTCTCTCCTATCAGAGCTGCATTAACTCCAACTCTCCTAACACGATTAATATCTTCTGTAGTTCCAATCCCACTCTCACTAACTACTATTTTATCTTTAGGGATTTTAGGGGCTATTCTTTCTGTAGTTTTAATGTCAGTTGTAAATGTACTCAAATCTCTGTTATTAATACCAATAATTTCTGCTCCAGCGGCTAGTGCAATTTCAAGTTCGTTTTCATTGTGAATCTCAACTAATGTTTGCATCCATAGACTTTGGCTCACAGCCAATAATTCTTTCAATAATTGGGGACTCAGTATAGATACTATCAGTAACACAGCGTCAGCTCCATTGGCTCTTGCTTCATAAATTTGATAAGCATCAAAAATAAATTCTTTCCGTAATACTGGTATCCCTCGAGGATTCACACTATTCGCAACAACTTTTAAATCGTCCAGAGTCCCCCTAAAATACTCAGTATTCGTCAATACAGATATGGCCGCTGCACCATTTTGAGCATACAGATCTGCAAGCTCAATTAAATTGACGTTTGGGTTGAGTAATCCTTTGGTCGGTGAGGCTCTTTTGATTTCTGCGATTATTCTTACTGAATTTCCTATCAGAGCCCCTCCAAAGTTTAATGGGACTGGCATTGATTTGGTACGAGTTTCTAACTCATTTAATGGAATAGCAATCTTAGAATGAATCAATTCAGCTTTCTTTGAGTTCACTATTTCTCTTAATATATTAGGGCTGTTCGCTTTCTTCACTATAAATATCCCTTAAACACAAATTAATCTAATCCCTGTGTCATTTCTATAAATGAATCAAGTATCCTAATTGCCTCTCGACTGGTTATTGACTCAATGGCCAGTTCTAATCCTTCCTTTAATGTAGTCACTGCATCAGCAGCTAATAGTGCAGCCGACGCATTCAGTAACACAACATCCCGGCTAGCTCCCTTTTTGCCTTCCAGAACACTCCTCAAAAGCGAGGCGCTCTCTACAGAATTACTCACCTTTATGCTATCCCTCGATCTACGTTTAATGCCAAGGTCCTCAGGAGAAATAATAAACTTCGACAAAACACCCTCTTTCATTTGCCAACAATGAGTGACATCGCTCAATGTTATTTCGTCCATACCGTCCATACCGTGGACCACCAATGCATGCCGTGTTCCTAATCTGTTTAACACTTCAGCCATTCGTTCAGCCATAGTAATATCTGCAACACCCATCAAATAACAATTCGCACTTGCCGGATTTGTTAGAGGACCGAGAATATTAAAAACATTTCTGATTCCGATTTCCTTTCTAGGTCCGGCAGCATATCGCATAGATGGATGGTATCGCTGAGCAAACATAAAACCAAAACCCACGGAATCTATGCAATTCTCGACGCTCTTAGGACTTAGATCAATTTTAACGCCCAGAGCCTCCAAAACATCCGCACTTCCACAGGCCCCAGACATGGCTCGATTGCCATGCTTCGCAACTTTAATCCCTGCTCCTGCGACTACAAATCCTGTAGTTGTTGAAATATTGAAACTACCAGACGAATCACCACCAGTGCCGACAGAGTCCAACACTGTGCCGCTTACATTAACTTTCAATGATTTGTCCCTCATTACTTTGGCCATACCGGCAATTTCGTCTACGGTCTCACCTTTGACTCTTAATGCAGTAACAAAGGCTCCAAATTGAGCAGCTGTTGCCTCACCCTCCATAATCTCATTCATTACTTTAACAGCCACATCCTGAGTTAATGAATTACCGTCCACCAACATTTCAATAGCTTCTCGAATCATATAATTCTCCAATTTCTTTACATATCTAGGAAGTTCTTCAACAAGTCGTGGCCAATTTTAGTCATTATTGATTCAGGGTGAAATTGTATACCTTCTACGGGATAAACCTTATGTCTTACACCCATAACTATATTTGATTCCGTCTCAGCAGTAACTTCTAATTCCTCGGGTAAGTCATCCTTATATATGGCCAACGAATGGTATCTTATGGCTTCAAATGGATTTTGTAATCCTTTAAAAACCCCTTTACCATCGTGATGTATCTGAGACATTTTGCCATGCATTATCTCGCTTATTTTCCCAACTGTTCCTCCAAACGCTTTACCGATACACTGATTACCTAAACAAACCCCAAGAATTGGCACGGTTTTCCCAAAATGAGTAACAACTTGATTGGATATACCAGCTTTCTCTGGAGTGCAAGGTCCTGGTGATATTACAATTTTATCCGGATCTAAATCTGAGATGTTCTCTAGTGTAACCTGGTCGTTACGAACAACCTTTACCTCCGACCCTAATTCGCATAAATACTGATATAGGTTATAAGTGAAACTATCGTAATTATCCAGCAAAAGAATCATTTACAACTCCCGTTTTCCGTGTTCGATACTCGCTTTATTTATATGTTTGCCTATATTCTTATGGTATTGATCCGGTGTAAAGGAAAGACAAGCGACATAAAACCGCTTACTAACCACTTTCAGCTTGTTCAATGGCTCGCAAAAGGGCTCCAGCTTTATGTAACGTTTCCTCGTACTCCATTTGAGGTTCACTGTCAAAGACTATTCCGCCACCTGCTTGCGCGTAGGCAACGCCGTTTTTAAGAACCAAAGTTCTTATAGCGATAGCTGTATCCATATTTCCTGAATAGTCAAAGTATCCTACGGCTCCGGCATATACACCTCTCTTGGAAGGCTCTAATTCAGCAATAATTTCCATTGCTCGTATCTTTGGAGCCCCGGAAACCGTACCTGCTGGAAAGCATGCTCTCAAAGCATCGTAATTGTTAAGGTCATCTCTCAATTCCCCACTTACACTAGATACCAGATGCATAACATGGGAATATCGCTCAACATCCATTAAATTTGTCACTCTAACTGTACCTGGTATACTAACTTTTCCTATATCATTACGACCCAAATCCACCAACATTATATGTTCTGCCTTTTCCTTCTCGGAAGTTCTCAATTCTTTTTCATAATTGGCATCCTCTTCCTCCAGATGGCCTCTCGGTCGTGTTCCAGCTATAGGATTGGTTGACACGATTCCATTCTCGACTTGAACTAACATTTCAGGTGAAGCACCAACAATTTGGAAGTCCTCCAAATTAAGATAATACATGTACGGAGAGGGATTGATGGCCCGTAGAGCCCTGTAAATCTCAAAAGGAGCAGCAGAAGTTGGTCGCGCAAGTCTTTGTGACGGAACCGTTTGTATAACATCACCTTCAACGATATAGCGCTTTATCCGGTTAACCATCTGCTCAAATTCATTTTTGGTAAGATTGGATTCAATTTGGTTATTTGGTATTTGATTTAACTGATTGGTATTAGTATCTAACTGTAATGGAGTACCTAGGCGTCCTACCAAGTCATCTATTCTAGTGATGGCCATAGCATATGCAGACTCAATCCCACCGCCATCCTCTTCATCATCTGTAATAACATGACTAACTACACGTATTTTATGACGCAGGTGATCAAATATTAGAAATGTTGAAGTCATCATGAAAACAGATTCTGGGATGTCTAGTGCATCTTCGTCTGGGGATGGAAGCTGTTCAAAATACATCGCGGATTCATATGACAGATAGCCAACAGCACCGCCGTTAAACCTACCAAGGTTTGATGATCTGGCCAATGTGAATCTGGACAATTCCTTTTCAATTTCTTGGAGGGGATCCACGCCTTTCAATTTTTCATGTGGACCAGTCTTAATTACTTTTGCAGGTTCCGTACCTATGAAACTATAACGAGCAATACGTTCACCGCCTTCAATACTCTCTAGCAAAAAAGAGTAGGGAGGTCGAGCTATTTTAAGATAAGCGCTAACTGGTGTTTCTAGGTCAGCATTGATTTCACGATAAACGGCTATGAGATTCCCTTCATCAACCATTTCTTTAATTTGAACCAAGCTAGGATTGTATGTTTGCATGCTTCTCTCCTTAGTATCGGAATCTAGTAAACTTTACTTTACTAGATTCCCGGGCAAAACTAAGCCTACACGTTCTTTAATATCCATTAATTTGGGATCTGCATAAGAGCGAGCCCTTTCAGCACCTCTAATGAGAAGTCTATCCAGTTCTGAAGAATCATCCATTATTTCGCTGTACTTCTTCTTTATGGGCTGTAATTCCTCTATCACAACTTCTGAAACCCGGGCTTTGAGATCTCCATATCCTCTGGCATCCTGAAAATCAGATTCAACTTGGTTAATCGTCCTCCCAGTTATAACTTTGTAAATGCCCAATAAATTATTTACTCCTGCCTTTTCTGGTTCTTGCGAAAATTGAATGACATTATCAGAATCCGTAACTGCACGCTTTATAGTGCGTTCAATCTCCTTGTCATCATCTAGAAGGCGGATTGCATGTCCTTTTATGTGGGCGTGGCTTTTAGACATCTTAATCAATGGGTTATCTAAACCCATAATTCTGGCTCCAACCTCGGGTATAACAGGTTCGGGTATAACAAAAGTGTCTCCATATATACGGTTAAACCTTTGGGCTATATCACGGGATAATTCAACGTGCTGTTTTTGATCCTCTCCCACTGGCACTTCATTTGTGTCATACAGCAAGATATCCCCTGCCATTAATACAGGATAGTCCAACAAACCAACAGAAACTCTCTCTTGATTCAACGACTTGTCCTTATATTGCGTCATACGTTCAAGCCAACCTATTGGAGTCATACAATTAAGAATCCAGCAGGCCTCGGCGTGAGCAGTCACTTGGCTCTGTACAAAAAGAGTACTCTTATTTGGGTCTATCCCTGATGCGAAAAGTAGTGCTGCAAGCATCTTAGTTTGCTCTAATAGTTTTGCGGGCTCTTGATATACAGTCAATGCATGCATATCAACTATACAAAAAAAGTTCTCCTTTTCTTGCTGACCCTGAACCCACTGCTTGAAAGCTCCTAGATAATTCCCCAGCTGTACATCTCCACTCGGCTGTACACCACTAAACACACGCTTCTTGAGTTTTGCCGTGTTACTAACAGCATTAAATTTATCTTCCATCATTGATTTCTCTTAAGACCTCCTATCAATCATTACATAGTAGGTAATCTTTAAAGTCTCGAAAACACCAATACCATAAGGTGTGTTGCAAACAAAGTGTCCCTACTTCCTAAAGAGATAAGAATCACAAAATAAAAAAACCCGCCCTCACAAGGGACGGGTAATTCCGTGGTGCCACCCTATTTTGCCGACTGTACTCTAATACTAATCGGTTTCTTAGTTCAGGTTGTAGATCTTAAGTCATTTTTCTACATCCCCTGGGTTCTGATAACGGTACCCTCTCCGTCCTACCCTACGCCCTCTTGATATCACAGAGGCTTTCAAGCGGCAGCTCCCAAGTCCATTCAGTCCTAACTATAGCGCCGGCTCGCAGCTCACCCGGCTCTCTGAGCTTAGTATTAGACTTACTACTCCTGTTCATAGCCTTTATATATTAGTAGTAAGTATAGTCAGAACGATAAAAATGTGTCAAGGCAAGTCATCCATTAGTATCACGTAGTTACCTATTAGTTCTTTAGTCCTATGGCTTTAATTGTTGATCGTTACAGATACTAAAGACATCTAGTAGGGGAAGACACGTGTTTGGTCCCACTTGACCATTAATTACTTTAAGCGTACGCTTGGCGTATCAATAATCACCGTGACCAACTACATGTACTCCGCTCCACAACCACAATTAAGTGACTGTGACAAAGAGGTAATCGTATGAAATTCGGCTCATTTATGGAATTTCACACACGTCAAGGGATGAGCCAACATACCGCGTTTTCTGAGTCATTCAAACATATCCTTCAAGCCGAAGAATTTGGGTTGGATGGTATTTGGCTTGCTGAATCGCATTTCACGCCTGGACGATCTGTCCTGTCTTCACCATTAATCTTAGCATCTGCAATAGCCGAACGTACAAAACGTATCAAAATTGGCACAGCTGTGCACATACTACCTCTAGCCAACCCCTTGAAAACCGCAGAGGAGACGGCCACTTTAGATCATTTGTGTGGAGGGAGATTCGAGTTTGGAATTGGGAGAAGTGGCCTTCCGTCTTCTTACGAAGGTTTCAACATACCGTATGCCGAAAGTCGCCAGAGATTTTTCGAATATCTGGACATAATTTTGAAAGCATGGACTAAGGAAAAATTCTCACACAATGGAGAATTTTTCCGTTTCAATGAAGTTTGTCTAGTACCCAAGCCATTGCAGTCGCCACATCCGGTAATACGTATTGCCACCACTACAACTGATACATTTC
>CAYSLK010000050.1:0-4300 GCA_964431885.1 uncultured Dehalococcoidia bacterium
CTGGTATTTGTATTAACACATTAGTTTAGTATAAAATGGGCAATTATGTTGCATTTATCGCCGCCGGTTGCGCGGCTTCATTATGGTCTAACGTAGTGACAGCTACTCCTAAACTACAAAAAGTGATTGCCCCTAGCATCAAAGTCACTAACATGGCAGGCAGTGTACTTCGCGGAAGTCCGACATCGAAGAAAATAGCACCTATCAAAACAACGAGTATAACCAAGAGTAGAGTGATGAATATAGCATTGACGATTCTACCAAAAAGGAACACCCATGATGGTAATGGAGTTCCTTTTATACGCTTCAAAAGGCCGCGGTCCCTAGAAATACAGATCCCTATAGAAATATTAGTATACAAGGCAATTACAACAGATAACGTGATTATTCCTGGTATATAAAAATAAGACGTGCGAGTTACACCGCCACTAACCTGAAAGTCGTTGTCACCAAGTAACAGATTAAAGATTACCAAAAAGGTCAATGGCAATACGAATGTAAAAAAAGCTGCAGCGGGATTTCTCCAAAACGATTTATTTTCATATTTGACTTGTCTAAACGCCAGAAATAAATTATGCATCTATTGACCCGTAACCTCATTCACATATCTGAGGTATATGTCTTCAAGTGTTGGCCTTGAAACTTTTATGTTTTCCAATCGTACGTTCTTATCGAGAGCCCATTTTGTTAGCTCATATAGTGTTTTCTCAGGTGTATTGGTCTCGATAAAAAACATCCCATCAGGACCTTTCTGGACCTCTGTAATATATTTACTCAGGATTATATTCTGCTTTTCAATTCGGAATTCAATGAAGGTTACATTACCAGAACCTATTAATTGTTTAGGGGATCCTGAAGTGACAATCCGTCCATCTATCATGATGGCAACCCTATCAGCTAGGTATTCAGCTTCATCCATATAATGGGTAGTTAGCAAAATCGTCTTACCAGCGGAGCGCAAGTTATTTATCATATCCCACGAATTTCTACGAGAGGAAGGATCAAACCCTGTCGTTGGTTCATCCAGGAACAAAAGGTCTGGATTGCCGGCCAACCCTACAGCCACATCGAGGCGTCTTTGTTGACCTCCAGAAAGACGACGGATCTTTGTCTCTTTAGATTCCAATAATCCCGTAACGTCTAAAATGTAATTGATATCTAACGGATGTGGATAATATCCACTAAATAAGTTGAGAGCTTCTCCAACTGTCAAATATGGGTCTATACCTGATTTTTGTAATACGATACCTATCCGTTTTTTGAATGCTATTTCATTTTTTGCAGGATCGAATCCTAAAACCTGTAGCCTTCCATCTGTTCTTTTCCTATGACCTTCCAAGATCTCTAAGGTGGTTGTTTTACCTGCCCCATTCGGTCCCAATAAGGCGAAGATTTCTCCATAATCCACCTGGAAATTAATGCCTTTAAGCGCCTCCACATTTCCATAGGATTTCCTTAGTTCACAAACTTCTATGGCGAATTTAAACACTTTAAAATTCTCACATATGTTGGAATTGTAGATCTATACACTGCTTACGTCAGCGTATAGATCTAAGATTGCTGGAATTCTGAAATTATATATGTGAGATCATTAAACATCAATAATTTCATCTTTAAATATTATCACAGCAACTCCACAAATGAGGTCCAGTTAATGACAAATCAAGGATTCTGAGAGATGTTAAGATCTCCAGAAAGAACAACGAAATTATCGCCAATAGGCTAAATAATTACTCTTATTGGATGAGTACAATTCGGATTTATAGTAGTATAGTCGTAAGATCTATGACGTGGAAACTGATATTGAGCCATAATATGTCGAATAATATCTCCTTTACATATTCAATTGATCGTGACTGGGGTGAACCTCCAGATCAGGATAGATTCCGTGAATGCGCCGCAGTATCCGTCGACTCTGAAGATAACGTGTGGGTATTTAACATACCAACGAAAGAATTACTAAAGTTCTCAAGCGATGGAAGATTACTTGACGTATGGCCGGAACATTTTGAAAACGTTCATGGGATAGATTTTGATAAAGCAGGTAATATATACATTGTTGACAGAAACGAACATCGCGTACTTAAATACACCTCAGGTGGGTCATTGGTAGCCCAAATCGGTAATAAAGGACAGCCATCTGACACTGGCTACAGTCTCGACAAAGGACGTGAAACTAATTGGAGAGATCCAGTTGAAAGAGCGGCACACCCATTTAATGTACCTACCGGTGTGAGAATAGCAAGAAATGGGGAGATATATGTATCGAATGGTTATGCGAACTGCCGCGTTCACCGCTTCTCTGTAGATGGAACACTGATTCAAAGTTGGGGACAGCCGGGGAAATCAAACCCTGGGGAATTTCATCTTGTCCATGGGTTATATATTGATTCTCTACAACGTATTCTGGTTTGCGATCGGGAGAATGATCGTGTACAAATTTTTGACCTGTACGGAGATTTCTTAGAGATATGGAAAGGATTCGCTAAGGCCAGTTGTATCCATGAAGGACCCGATAACGAATATGTAGTTACAGAACATTTAGGTAGAGTTTCGCTATTGGATCGTAACGGTAATATAATAAACAGGTGGGGCAATGGCCAGGAAAATAGTTCATTCCCATTTCCTCATGGGTGTGCCATTGACTCGAAAGGCAACATATATATTGGGCACGTAACCAAGTCTGGCGCTCCAGCAGGTTCAGGTAATCGTCTAGTGCGCCTTACTAGACAATAAAATACAGGTAGGCACACCCCTACTTTGCAAATCTATATTAAATAAAATCAGATAAGTACATTCTAAGGAATAGAAAGCAATATGCGTCTTATACGCCAATGGAAAATATTAACCATAGCCATTTTAATACCTTTACTTTTATTGTATGGAACAATTTCATGGCTGCTGACGAATGGGGTTACAAAGGCTGACAGAACTCCTCTGGAGCACACTCCAGCGAAATTTAATTTGCCGTATCAAAAAATAGAGTTTTTAGAAAGAGGAGGCCCCACCAAATTACAAGGTTGGATCATACCTTCTACTTCTGACCGGACCATAATCTTTATACATGGTCTAGGCGGAAATCGCACTAGCAATGATTCCCTGGAGATTGTCTCTAATTTAAAGGATTTGGGATTTAACACTTTACTATTCGACTTGAGAGGACATGGGGATTCAGATATAGGTAGGATATCAGGCGGATATTTCGAACAAAACGACGTGTTAGGTGCATACGACCATTTACAAATGCTGGGCTTTCCCCGAGAAAAAATTGGATTATTAGGATTTTCGTTGGGGGCTGCAACCGGTTTTATGGCGGCAGCATCGGAAGAAGGTATTCAAGCAGTGGTCGCGGATTCCCCATATGCTAACATTACCGATCTTCTAGTCCAAGAAGTGTCACGAACTACTCCTATACCCTCTTGGATTATACCGATATTCATTCCCGGGACGAAACTGGCTGCGAATTTAGTCTATAAGATTAAGATCAGTAAGTTAGTGCCGGAGGATTCAGTTACAGTTATAGACTACCCTGTCTTTATAATCCATGGTGAAGACGATTCTCGTATACCTGTTGATCACGGGTTAAGGGTACATAATGCAGCTTCAGATTCTAGTGAAATTTGGATAGTGCCAGACCTCGAACACAATGAGGCATTTCAAAATTATCCCGATGAATATATTTCACGAATTGCAGAATATTTCATGATTAGACTTGGAGGAGAATAAATCCCGCAATATTTAGGAAAAGAATGTTTAGCTTTTAATCTATCATTTAGACGTTACAGAAAGTATGAATGCTGATAAACTTAATGAACCTTCTAAAGAGATATATTCAGAAACAGGAATTCAATATATGGATGATTCATTTACTAACGATATAGAAGAAACTGTGACGTCTGTCCTAGACAGATTCGAAGTGGAATATGAGATAGTTCGAGTTGATCCCAAATACGCTGACACAGCAGTCTTCTGCGAACAATACGGCTACGAATTGGAACATTGTGGGAATACTATAATAGTGGCATCCAAGAAAGAGCCCAAGCAATTCGCCGCCTGCATTGTTAAGGGATCAGATAGATTAGATGTCAATAAGACTGTAAGGAAGCTCATGGGCGTTTCTAGATTATCCTTCGCCTCTCCTGACGAGACGAAGTCTTTGACTGGCATGATGATTGGCGGTGTTACTCCTTTCGCCTTACCAGACGATATGCCAATATATGCCGACACCAATCTATTGGAAATGGAATATTTAATACTTGGATCGGGAAGTCGCTCATCTAAATTAATAATCCAACACAAT
>CAYSLK010000051.1:0-3256 GCA_964431885.1 uncultured Dehalococcoidia bacterium
AAATGGAAATGATCATGTTTTGGAATGCGTCAGCGCTGAGCGGCCGCAGGTTATTTCAGAGCCTTCTTTGTCTTCGCGGCACCATAGCGTCCGCCACCGCCTCTCAGGCTGGGGTCGAGCAGGTCTCTGAGCGCGTCTCCGAACATGTAGGTGCCCCAGACGACGATGAACAGGGAAAACCCTGGCCAGAGCGCCAGCGCCGGAACCCTCTCCATGTATCTGCGTCCTTCCCAACTGAGCATCCCTCCCCAGCTGGCGACATCGTGGACCTTCTTCATCAAGCAACTTGGCCTTGGTGGTTCGGTGGCATGGCACCAGGACGGCGTGAGGCACTGGGAAAGCGCCGATTGGGACGAGGGCATTCACGTTTATCATTGGCGATAAATAAACGCATCACATCGCGGCGCGGCTGGGGTCGCACAGGCACTCACCGTGTGCGACACGTCAGGAGGTCAGGCCACGTGCGGCTGCACCTTGGCGATGGCGAGCAGTGACTCGACGCAGTCGCGCAGCGACTCGTCGAACGGACGGAACTCGACGCCGGTAACGGCGCGGATGCGGTCGTTGCGCAGGTCGCAGGCGGCCCAGATTGCCCGCAACTCGGTCTCCTGCGCCTTGATCTCGGCAGATTGACCATCGGCGACCGAAGCTTCGGCGCGCCCGAGCTCGGGCAGCAACTGGCCAATGCGACGGTCGATCGCTTCCACCTTGTGCATCTCGGCCGCCCAGGCCAGGTAGCGCTCGCCGCTGCGCACCTGCACGCTCTCGAGCAGGCCGATGTGACAGTCGGCGTCATCGCGCACGTCGACCGGCATCCACGGCCGATACACCTCGGTCTGCGGGTATTCACCCAGCATCATCATCTCGATGCGGTGCTGCCACGGCCCCATGTCCTTCTGATGCGCGGACTGGATCGGGCCGACGTTGTCGGAGGGCAGGCACGCGATCGACTCCCAGTTGCCGCTCCGCTCCGCGGCCTGGGCGAACGAGCGCTCGGCGATGAGCTTGCCCATTGCGTAGCCCGCCCGCTTCGCCGACCAGTCGGGGTGCCGCTCGTTGGGGTAGCGGTCCTCGTAGAGCACGAGACGCCGCGTCCACTCCTGCGGATCCGCCTCGGTCAGGACCGTCGCCAGGCTGGAGGTGACGATCACCCGGCCGACGCTGTCGGACTTGTCGATGCTGGCGATGGTGTGATCGCACACCATCTGCACGTAGTCCATGTCGTTGTACTTGCTGACATGTGACACGTGACACACACCGTGACAGCCAGCAAAGGCCTCGTCGAAACAACCGGCCTGGTCCAGGTCGGCGCTGTGGATGGTGAGCCGCCCGGACGCGTAGCCGGGCATCTGCCGCAGGAACGTGGTGCGAGCTGCATCATCGGCAGCGCGCACGCAAGCGCGCACGCGGTAGCCCTTGTCCAGCAGACGCCGCACTACCCAGCTGCCGATAAATCCGGCGGCGCCCGTGACTGCGACAGTGCCGCCCTTCTGTATTGCTGACATAAAGGTTCTCCTTTTTAAATGAACCATAAGTTTAGATAGTCCCCCTCTTGGGCCTAGAATTCTCGGATTCTTGGGTCCGTATTGCTCTTCCGTTTGAAACAAAGAATTTTACCCGCTCTGCAAATGGTTGTCAAACTTTTATTGTTCCAATCCGTTAGTAAGACAACACACGAAGAATAGTCTACCCATTTGAATTGATTTTTGATATCCTCTTGAGACTGTGGTAATACTTTATCTGGCGAAATCTCAAGGAGGGAACGATGCATGAACTAACGGAACAGCAAGTGGGCACCATCAAAGATGCCGCGAGCAAGTTGACTGGGCCGAAAAGAAGAGCCTTTCAAGCTCAGGTCACTTTGGATTATCTGGCAGGTCGTGTGCGGCGTGCCGAACGCGTGTTCGGCTGGGGACGCAACACGGTTGAACTGGGATTGCATGAGTTGCGGACCGGGATTGTTTGTCTGGGAAACTTCTCCGCCCGCGGCAACAAGAAGACGGAAGAGAAACATGTTCAACTGGAGCAGGATATTCGGGCTTTGGCGGATGTAAACAGCCAACAAGACCCCAAGTTCCAGTCGCCGTTTCTGTACACGCGGATGACGGCCAAGGCGATGCGCAAGGCGTTGATTGAGCAGAAGGGCTGGACGGACGGGCAGCTGCCCCACGAGAACACCATCGGGGTGATTCTCAACCGCCTGGGCTACAAACTGCGACGGGTCCAGAAAGCCAAGCCCCTGAAGAAAGTCCGCCACACCGACGCCATCTTTGACAACGTGGAGCGTGAGAAGCGGGCGTCCGATGAACGTGAGGATTCCCTGCGGATTTCCATCGACACCAAGGCGAAAGTGGACTTGGGGGAGTTTTCGCGGGGCGGCGTCTCCCGCGGTGAAAAAGCCACCCAGGCTTTGGATCACGACATGCAGGTCAAGCAGAAAATGGTTCCCTTCGGTGTCCTGGACGTGGTCGGCGGCCTACTGACGATCATCTTCGGCACCTCGCGGGAAACAAGTGACTTCATTGCCGACTGCCTGCAGCAATGGTGGGATGCCAATCGCGAGCGTTATGCCCACATTCGGCAACTGGTCATCAACTTGGACAACGGCCCGCAGAACTCCAGCTTCCGGACGCAATTCATGAAACGAATGGTGGAGGTTGCCGACCGTAACGGTTTGGAAATCGTACTGGTTTACTATCCGCCGTATCACAGCAAATACAACCCGATCGAACGCTGTTGGGGCCTGCTGGAAAATCACTGGAATGGAACCCTGCTGGACAACGTGACGACCGTGCTGAACTGGGCCGGAACCATGACCTGGAAAGGCCTTCGGCCCATCGTCCATCTGCTGGAAGCGACTTATGAAAAAGGGGTTCGTGTGGCAAAGAAGGCTTTCCAGGAGATCAGCCAACGATTGCAGCGAGACAAATTACTTCCCAAATACTTTGTTCGCATCTCTCCAGCCAGTTGTTTCGGGTTAACTATTAAGCGGTATTTTCCTTACACCCATTGCTCTTTTGAAAGCAACCCGAATCTGGACAGGACTTGCGCAAAATTTGGGTAGTGGTGGCACTTTCCGTTCGTGCTGAGCTTGTCGAAGCATGAACGGAGTTCCCCCCTTCGACTTTGCTCAGGCCAGGCTTCGAGAGTGGTTCTCCTGAGCTTGCCGTAGGACTTAGGGCGAACGGAACCTCCGGATTCGGAATCTTGGTGATTCCTCTATGGATTTGTTGTGTTCCGGATCCTTTCAGTCCTG
>CAYSLK010000052.1:0-17966 GCA_964431885.1 uncultured Dehalococcoidia bacterium
ACTGGGTCTTCTGTATTTGCATTAATAAAATGTGTTGCTCCCATTTCCCTTGCCATTTCCAGTTATAAGTCCACTTTATCAATGACAATGATTTTCGACGCTGCCGCTAATTTTGCACCTTGCACAACATTTAATCCAACCCCACCACACCCAAATATGGCAACCGTACTTCCGGTTTTCACCTTTGCCCGATTTATAACGGCGCCCACTCCAGTCATGACTCCGCACCCTATAAGGCAAAGCTTCTCCAAAGGGACATCCTTTCTAACTTTTACTGCTGAACTAGCTAAAATAATGGTTTCTTCAGAAAAAGTCGCTAATCCATGATAATACCTTATCCCGTCTTTGCTCATTCGTGTTGTACCGTCATGCATTACACCGGATCCCCGGCCGTAGGTATTGCAAAGATTTGCTTTCCCTAAAGAGCAGTTTTGACAATATCCACATTGAGGTGTTAACGAAAAAACAACGTGATCACCGGCTGAAAGTTCGGATACACCGTCTCCGACTTCAGTAATGATACCTGAACCTTCATGTCCCATGACGAATGGCAAAGTTTTTATATCTGAGTGTCCGTCTATACGATGATAGTCACTATGACAAACTCCTCCGCCTACCATTTTCACACGAATTTCCCCAGGCTCAGGGTTAGAAATATCTATTTCTTCCACTACAAGTGGCATGTGTTGTTCATGTAAGACTGCCGCTTTCATAAAATCCTCCCAGTAACAAATTATCTCCTTCGCGGAAGATGTTAATCCTAATGTAGAGACAATTTTATATCTGTCTCAAGGAAGAATAACATATCCAAGTGACTTAAACGAAACATCACGTTTGACTTCATAAAATTCGTGCTAAACTAAAAACTAAATCACACAGCTAATTAAGTGTGCATTTAATACTTTCTTATAGAGATTGGATAAATAATTATGTCCACTACTATCTTACTTCTCTCTGACACACACTATCTGGAATGGAAAGAAGTGAATAAAGAAATTAAAGATTTGATGCATACGGCAGATATAACAATCCATTGTGGCGACTATACCCGGTTAGCCGTTATAAAAGGTCTACAGAACCACTCAAGACGTTTCGTAGGTGTACATGGTAATTCAGATCCAATCGAAATTAGAGAGATGTTACCATATATAAAAATAATATTAGTTGAAGATCTAAGACTAGGTATAATCCATCCGGCCTGGGGTGGCCCGCCTTTCGATCCAACTGAGTTAGTCGACGATTTTCCAGGCACTTTAGATGTAATATTCTTTGGACATTCTCACGAATTATTAGACAAAAAGTACAATGGAATACGATATGTAAACCCCGGCCAAGGGTATTCATCGTTCGGAGTCCAAGGCACTGTTGCACTAATCACGTGCCAACGAGGAGACCTCTCAGTTCAATTTCTCAGATTGAATGAGGATGCTAACAATGAGTAAATCTTAACTCTCATGATCACCATTTAAATGTCTATCTATATTGTTAGCGATAATAATATTATTTTGACAATGTATTCTCAGACGATTAAACTCCGATTTATCTTAGTTAATCTGGCCTAAATGCTATTATTGAAATATGAGAAGTGTGAATTACTAGGAGAAACAATGACCTACTATAACGTTACAATGAAACTTAACGAAAAGGTACCTATGAGAGACGGCGTTAACCTGTCTGCTGATGTATATATTCCTCAGGCTACAGGAACCTTCCCAACGGTTTTGATGAGAACACCGTATGACAATAATGTTGACCGCCTGATAGACAAGGCAATCTCTCTGGTAAATCAAGGATATGTATGTGTATTACAAGATGTGCGTGGTAGACACGATTCAGACGGTGACTACTATCCTTTCATCAACGAAGCTGAAGATGGTTATGACACCCAAGAGTGGATCGGAAATCAAGCTTGGAGTAACGGTAAAATTGGAATGTCTGGAAGTTCTTACGGTGGATGGGTCCAGTGGCAAAGTGCTTTGAAAGGCAGTAAGTATCTGACCTGTATAGCACCTCAGGTCATGTGTGGAGACTTATATTCAGGCTTAGTATATCCCGGTGGCGCCATGTTTTTAAATGTTGTTATGACTTGGGGTATGCGTACGAATGGGAGAACCGGTCAAAGTATCGAATACCACAATTGGACCGAGGCATTTAGGTCACTACCATTGTCCAAAATGGATGAATTAGCAGGTCGTAATTTACCTTTTTGGAAAGACTGGGTAAATAATTCGAGTTATAACGAATATTGGTCTAAAACCAACCATGAAGACCGATTTTCTGATATATCTGTACCCGCCCTAAATATGAGTGGTTGGTTTGATCTGTATTCTGAAACCGCTTTTACTAATTTTAATGGCTTAATATCAAACGGAAGTACAGATGATACTAAGAAAAGTCAACTCATTGTTGGGCCATGGCCTCACCAACTTAGTGCCTCCACAAAGGTTGGTGATGTAGATTTTGGAGTAGAATCAATGCTCGACTTGAATGCACTTGAACTCAAATGGTTTGACTATTGGATGAAGGGGATAAACAATGGGATAATAGATGAATCGCCAATTAAATTATTTATTATGGGTGTTAACGAGTGGCGAAATGAAACTGAATGGCCACTGGCCCGAACGAAATGGGAGAAATGGTACCTACATTCAGGAGGAAACGCAAATACTGTCGAAGGCAATGGTACGCTTTCTACAGATCCACAAATAGACGAGGCATCGGATGAGTTTGACTATAATCCAGAATTCCCCGTCCAGACAATAGGTGGTAACAATTGCTGCTCTCCAAATATTGTTCCGTGGGGACCATACGACCATCGTCCTGTAGAAATGAGACCAGATGTTTTGTGCTATACAAGTGATGTACTGGAAACCGATGTTGAAATTACAGGTCCAATCAAGCTCATCCTATACGCCTCTACAGATGGTCTGGATACTGACTGGACAGCAAAATTGATTGACGTATCTGAAACTGGCTATGCTATGAACTTATGCGATGGAATCATACGGGCACGATTTAGAGAAGGTTTCGAGGAGCCGTTATTACTTGCACCAAACGAGATATACCGATATGAAATCAATGTCGGGGTTACTGGTAATGTATTTATGAAAGGCCATAAAATCAGGTTGGAAGTCTCTTCATCTAACTTCCCAAGATATGATAGGAATCCAAACACTGGACGTGAGATATCTACAGAAACGGAATTGAGGACTGCACATCAAACCATTGCCCAAAATAAAGGTTACACGTCGCATATTGTGCTTCCTATTATTACGCGGTCATAGGGGTATTCAAGAAACGAGTTAAATTTCGATCTGGAATGAAATGGAAAGGCCAAATAAACTTGGATATATTATTTAACCTTCAGTCGTTAGAATTAGCTAAACACAATTATAAGCAGTTAATAAATAACTTGTTCGGGAGATATTAAATGTTATTTAAAGCACCAACACTCCTTCCCACCACAGTCGTTGGAAGTCATGCGACCCCTAGTTGGCTATGGACAGCAACCGAGCAAATAGACAAAGGTCTCTATGGGCCAACAGATATTAATGAAACCTTCAATGATGCCGTCGATTTAGCTATCTTAGACCAGACACGCGCTGGAATAGATATTGTGTCAGACGGAGAAATGAGAAGATGGTATTTTGTGCAGAGTTTTTATAAACGTATGACCGGCCTAGTTGCAGATCCTCCACTGAGAACGGTTGGATTATACGGGTATGACAGTCCTCAACGCTATCATACTGAGCAAAGAATATCGATCCCAGATGGGCTTGGCATAGTAGATGAATTCAACTATTCCAAAACCCACACAGACTTGCCATTAAAAGTAACCTGCCCCGGCCCTCTCACTTTAACGATGCACATAAGACCTCAGAGAGCGTATAAAAGCAGACTGGAATTGGCGTGGGAATTTGCTGATGTTATAAATAAGGAACTCAAACTATTAGTTGCAAACGGTGCCAAGTTCATTCAGATAGACGAACCATCCTTCGCCATAATACCCGGAGAAATTGGTGAGTGGATCGAACTGCATAATGCATGTGTGAAAGGCGTTGATGCTAAAATAGCTCTGCATATTTGTTTTGGCAACCTCGCGAGTCGTCCTCGTGGAAAAAGACGCTATTCATGGATGTTCCCTCAACTATTTAACGCCCGTGCAGAACAACTAGTATTAGAATTCGCCAATCGTGAGATGATAGAATCTTCGCTATGGAAGGATTTTGCGATTGAAAGGGAACTGGGAGCTGGCGTTATAGATGTCAAATCGTTTTATGTTGAAACCCCCGAAGATGTAGCTGAACGCATTCGACTTCTACTAAATTATACTGACGTTGAGAAATTATACATAAACCCGGACTGTGGATTCTTCCAGCTCCCTCGTTGGATAACCAATTTAAAACTTGACGCTATGGTAAAGGGTGCTCATATAGTCAGACAGGAGTTAGGTATCTAGCCTTGTTGAAACCTCTTTCAAACATCACAATACTGGACTTTACAGTAAATGTACCAGGGCCGTTTTGCACAACTATCCTAGCTGACTTAGGGGCGAGAGTAATAAAAGTTGAACCACCTGGTGGAGACCCTTTCAGGCATGAACAGGATATGTGGAATAATCTCAATAGGGGAAAGGAAAGTATCGTATTAAACCTAAAATCAGCGGGAGACCGGAAGATATTAGCAAGATTAATCCAAAATATAGATGTTGTTTTAGAAGGATGGCGCCCAGGAGTATCAGAAAGGCTAGGAGCAGCATATCCTACATTGTCAAAAGTTAAAGCTGACCTGATTTATTGTTCAATCTCAGGTTTTGGACAAGAAGGACCATGGCGAAATCGCCCTGGACACGATATAAACTACCTTGCGTTAAGTGGCCTACTTAGTCTTTACCACCACATGGATGGCCGTCCGTGGCCACCCTCATTGCTCTTATCTGACCTAACGTCGGGGATATATGCGTCAATCATGGTGCTCGCAGCGATCAACAGCAGGAATGAAACAGGGAACGGCACGTATATTGATCTATCTATGACTGAAACTGTGTTATCGCTTTTAGGGCCAGAACTTAGTCGAATTAATTTTCTAAATCAACCCGTGAGTTACCCTAATGTCACACACATCCCCACATATGGACTTTTTCAATGTTCTGATGGTAAATGGTTTAGTTTGGGAATAGTCCACGAAGATCATTTTTGGGATCGTTTCTGCGCAGTTTCTGGTCTCTCTGAATTACTTGGTATGAAATTCAATAAACGACTTGAAAACAGACAATTAATTATAGGGAAACTTAATGAAGTGTTCGCTACCTTGCCAGCTCATAAATGGGAGGAATGGTCTCTGAATGAAGACATACCAGGAGCTATCGTTGTTGACCTTGAGGACACTCTAAGTTCACCACAATTCTCATCCAGAGAAACGTTCAGTAAGATTGGACGGAATAGTTTCGTGAAGCAGCCTGCGCGATTTTCGACCTTGTCTGTAGATCCTGAAAAAGAACCGCCTAAATTAGGCGAACACACTGACTTGATAATGGAAGAGTTGGGACAAAGTTGTTAAAATCACCAAATAATATGCTTTGTATAATTCTGGATTTGTACTTTACAGTAATATCAGACAGGAAAGTTGAAACCAATAAACTCAAATAATCGTATAAGGACAACACACAGGAAAGATAAAGAAAATGACCGAACAATATCAAATCGGAAATTATAATCATACATACCGTAATTTCACTTTGCCGGTGCCTGAGCGGTTTAACTGGGCCTATGAAGTCTTTGATAAATGGGGCAGCAATCCCAACAAGACAGCGATGACCTGGGTTAGCAACCAAGGAAAATCTCGCAACATAACTTTCCGTCAATTTACCGAAAGATCAACAAGAATAGCAAACGCTATGTCGGGACTTGGTATAACCCCTGGAGACAGAGTATTTATCATGTTACCAAGAATCGTAGAGTGGTGGGAGATCATACTGGGTTGTATACGTAACCTAACAATATCTGTACCCGGCACAACCCTCCTTACACCACAAGATATTGAATACAGGATCAACGCAGCTGGAGTTAAAATAATCTTTACAGATCCAGATAATGTTGAAAAAGTTACATCGATAAGTCAAAACTGCCCGACTTTAGAGAAGATAGTGGTCGTCGGGGAAAAAATCAGAGGGACTTATAACTATGAGGATGTTATTTCGTCGGCATCTCCGACGTTGGACCATCCGAACAATTTGTCTAATCATCCATTAATGGTTTACTTTACATCAGGT
This sequence comes from uncultured Dehalococcoidia bacterium, assembly GCA_964431885.1. Taxonomy (GTDB): domain Bacteria; phylum Chloroflexota; class Dehalococcoidia; order Lucifugimonadales; family CAUZEB01; genus CAUZEB01. The sequence continues at coordinate 6,272 of CAYSLK010000052.1, forward strand.
ACAACTGGTTATCCTAAAATGGTTCTTAACACCCACGCCTCCTATCCAATAGGACACATCATAACAGGGAAGTTTTGGATGGATAACAGACCTACGGACTTGCATTGGACTCTATCTGATACAGGCTGGGCTCAAGCAGCCTGGACGGCATTTTTCGCTCCGTGGAACATGGGCGCCGCGTTGTTTGTATGGGATCAAAAAGGACGATTTGACCCCACTGGCACATTGAAAATGCTCCAAGCCTATCCTATAACGACATTCTTTGCTCCACCAACCGCATACAGGATGCTTGTATTAGAGGATTTACATCAATATAAGCCAATGGCCTTACGTCACTGCTTAGGCGCAGGTGAAGCGGTTAATCCTGAACTGATTAACATATGGAAAGAAGGGATGGGCCAACACATATGGGAGGGATATGGACAAACTGAAAGTGTGTTATGCGTTGCAATGTTTCCGGGAATGAAATATAAGCCAGGTTCTATGGGCGTTGCAGCTCCAGGATTCAACATGGCAATAGTAAATGAGAAAGGAGAAGAGCTAAGTGCAGGATTGGAAGGTGAAGTTGCTATACGAGTCAGCCCTAATAGACCAGTAGGGTTATTCACCGAATATTGGCAAAATCCTGATGCAACAGCTAATTCATTCAGAGGGGATTGGTACTATACAGGCGACAGGGCATCAAGAGACAGTGATGGTTATTTCTGGTTCGTTGGCCGTAGTGATGACGTTATAATAAGCGCGTCATATAGAATAGGTCCGTTTGAAGTAGAATCGGCATTAACAGAGCATGAAGCTGTTGCTGAGGCTGCAGTCGTCGCTAGCCCTGATCCTGTACGTGGTGAAATTGTTAAAGCATTCGTTGTGACAACACCCAATTACCATGCTTCAGATTCATTAGCAGTTGAATTGCAAAATCATGTTAAATCGGTTACTGCTCCTTATAAATATCCTAGAGAAATAGAGTTCTTAAAGGAGCTGCCAAAAACTATAAGTGGTAAAATACGCCGTAATAAACTCAGGGACCAAGAACGAAATAACAAGAAAGTTTAGATGGGTTCTCATGCCTAATTGAAATCAATAGCTGGATGATGTTGGTGCCAATTCGTGGCCATTTGATAACAATGCCCAACCTGGAGACATATATTCTCTCCAAAAGCTGGCCCAATAATCTGTAACCCTGCTGGCAATCCCAGGGAGTCAAAACCCATAGGTATCGACAGCCCAGGAAATCCTGTGAAACTGGCGAATCCTAAAAACGCACCCATAGATGAAGAAAATCCAGTTTGTGATGCAGTTGAACACAGATTTGATTCCGTAATTCTCTTTTCTAATTTTGGCGCTGTTTTCACTTGTGTAGGAGATATCATTACATCTATACGATTGAAAATATCTGACGCTGCTAAGACAAGTTTTTGTTTTTTAATCAGGGCAGAATTATATTCAACGTCCGTGACTGAACGTCCTGATTCCATGCGCCTACGTGCTTCAGGTCCGTAGGAAGAACCATTCATCTCAAAAATAGTTCTATGGTACCTATAGGCTTCATAATTCACTATATCTCTATATAGGAATCCGAGGTCTTTAGGTTCAGGAATCTTTATATCGATAATGACTGCCCCACTATTACGAAAAGCTTCTACTCCCTTTCTAAATAAGGAAAGAACCTCTTTATGCGAGGCTTCTTCTATCCAATTGGAATCTATTCCAATCCGAATTCCTTCTAGGTCTGTTAGATTAAATACCGAAGTATAGTCACAACTTCCTAAATCTGAATCCAACATAGCTTCTAACATTATTCCTATGTCCGTTACTGTACGTGTCATAGGTCCAACACTGTCTGCTGTCTTGCCAAGTGGTAAAACACCTTGTGCACTAATTAGCCCATGGGTTGGGCGCAGACCTGTGATACCGCAATGCGAGGATGGATGTCTAATCGAACCTCCCGTGTCCGTTCCAATACCGGCCGTACACATCCCAGCTGCGACAGCTGCTCCAGTTCCACTGCTACTACCCCCTGAAAAATATTCCCTATTCCAAGGGTTACGTGTGGCTCCATAGTGTGGATTGTAATCTATACCGCCCATGGCAAATTCTAGAAGATTGTGCTTGCCAATTATGATGGCACCATGTTTCCGCAACTGTTTCACCAAGTATGCATCATCTCTAGCAAAGGTATTTCTACGAAAACTCGCTCCCCAAGTTGTGGGCAAATCATGCGTGTCAATCAAATCTTTAAGCCCAATAGGAATTCCTTCTAGCTTACCGATATGCTCGTTACGCAGAAATTTCTTTTCAGCGATCTTTGCCAATGCTATGGACTGCTCTTCAGACACATTAATAAAAGCCCCAAGATGATCATTAAGATTCTGAATTCTTTCCAAATAGGATTTTATTACCTCAACTGGAGAGAACAAATTGGCTTTATACCCAGATATTAATTCTGTAATCGATTGATAAAAAAATGGGGGATTATTCATTAACAACTCTCTTATAAATAAAATATCCAGTTAAGGTGAGTCCTCTAACCAATTAAAGGGAGTCACTCTTTTAATTCTGTAGATGTCTAAATTCACACTAGGATCTATTGATATTTGAGTTAAAGAGTCTTAACAAAAAATAGCCAGATAATCCAGCAATAAGAGATGCTAAAAGAATTGCGGTTTTAGATTGACTAGAATACTCAGGCGAGGCAAATGCCAGCTCTGCTATAAATAGCGACATTGTAAAACCCACACCACCAAGTAATGATACCCCCAGTACATGCAACCAGCCTATATCTTCGGCCATACGCCCAATTCCGAATCTGATAGAGAGCCATGTAAACAGGAAAATCCCTACGGGCTTACCAATAACCAACCCTAAAATAATCCCGAACGCAACCGGTTCAAATATAGTCTGCATAAGATTGCCACCTAGAACGACCCCAGCATTTGCCAACGCGAATAGAGGCATAATTACGAACGTCACCCATGGATGGATACTATGTTCCAAACGTTGCAAGGGTGATTCGACATCTTTGGAAGCTATTGCTAACTCCTTAAGTATTTGTTTTTGATGAGGAGTGGTTAATACTCTAGGCCCTGTTTCTACTCGCTGTTCAAAGGGTCTAATGAGTTCCTTAACCTTTATAACAAACTGTTGGAAGTCTAAACGCACATTTAATGGGATTGTTGCCGCAAGTGCTACTCCAGCTATCGTAGAATGAATGCCTGATTGCATAAAGGAAAACCAAACTATAATACCTAATACAATAAATATAAAGATGTTTCTGACACCCAGTATGTTTAATAGAACTAAAGCTATTAAAACACCACCACCTAAACCTACATACATCCATGCAATAGACTCTGTATAAAATAGTGCAATGACAAAAACCGCTCCTAAATCATCAACGATAGCGAAAGCTGTAAGAAAAACCTTTAAGGAGAGGGGAGCTCGACTACCTAACAACGCCAAAATTCCCAGTGAAAATGCAATGTCTGTCGCCATAGGAATTCCCCAACCTCTCACCCCTTCAGTACCGAAATTCATAGCAATATATAGGCCAGCTGGCACCAAGATTCCACCAATTGCAGCCATCACGGGAAGGGAAGCCTGTTTAATAGAGGCCAGTTCACCAGCTATCAAAGCACGTTTAATCTCAAGTCCAATAACGAAAAAGAATATTGCCATTAATGCGTCGTTCACCCAGAAATGCAGTGACTTATCCAATATGAAGTCTTGCACACCTATTATGAGATGGGTCTCCCAAAACTCTTCATAACTATGCAAATCTATATTTGACCAAATTAAAGCTATAAGGGTACAAATCAAGAGCAATATCCCGCCAGAAGCCTCTTGGGAGACAAAGCGCTGGAAAGGCTGAATTAATCTATCCATAGGTTGGTTATTTAACATATTCATTTGGCCATTCTGGGAATTTACGCATATTTTGGTTTAAAGAAAAGTTTACACTTCTCTGTTTTCGGACTTCATATCCAGCAAGAGTTCATTGCGGAAATACAGTGATTCCGGATGAATCAGATATCCTCTTTTGACTAAAGATGAGAGCACGTTATTCAAATATTCGACTATTGCGTGATCAATATTAATTAAAGCTAAGTCCATAACTTTCGAAAGAAATGGTCTTCTCGTGATCTTTTGAGCATCTAATTTATCGGCAAGGAAAACCATTTTACCTATTTCACTCATCCCTCTTTTCCCTACGGTATGCCAATAAACAGATTCTATAACTTCAACATCTGAGACTCCATATTGATTTTCCAGCCAAAATGCGGCCACAGGCCCATGTAACAGCATGGGATGGCTCAGTTCAATTTCATTGATAGGCAATCCGTAGTTCCTTGCAAAATGCAGTAAATCGCTATCAGACATCGCTCTAGCCAAGTCATGTGCTAGAATGCCTAACTTCACTTTATCTAAACAACCTTGATGAACAGTGGCTAATTGTTGGCCTACCAAAAGGGAGCGATCTATATGAGCACCTAATTCAGTGGGCAGTTTACTAACACGATTGTAAAGCTCATTAAAGGGTGCTATCACGATAATTAACCCATGGCCCCTAGGAGTCTCCCTCCAATTATATGAAGGTGTAAGTGTTCTATTTCTTGTCCTGAATCTGATCCCTGGTTTACTACCAGTCTATAACCCGTCTTAACCAGGTTTTCTTTAATAACAATGTCAGATATTGCGCTAAACATACTACTAAGCATATCTGATGAGACGTCACGAAGATCCGTTAGTTCCTTTACGTGACTCCGGGGAATAATCAAAAGATGACTGGGTGCTTTAGGATCAATATCTTTCACTGCAATCCAATTATCATTTTCATGTAATAAATTTACATCAATTTTTCTTGCAGCCATACTACAAAATATGCATTCTGAGCCCATTGGCACCTGTCTCCTATAGTTCAGTTTATTACAGCGATCGCCTCAATTTCTATTAAGAATTCAGGACGTACCAATTCCTTAATAATTACCGTACTACTGGCTGGACCCTTACTTGGGAAAAGACCTAATCTAATTTCTGCATAATCATTATAATCTTCTACATTAATTAAGAATGTGGTTACCTTAACGATATCGGACATTGAGGCACCTGCTACTTCAAGTGCATCCTTAATGTTTTTGAAACACTGCCTAGCTTGTTCTTTGGCATCTCCTTCGCCCACCAAATTGCCTTGTGAATTAACTGACACCTGGCCGGCTGTGAATACCAGGTTACCTGCTCTAGCGCACGGCGAGAAACCTGAAGGTGCATTGTCGATATGGGATATGAAAGTCTCCCTTGGCATATTGTCCTCCTGTCATCCTAAAAATAAAGTGTTTTCTATCGGTAGCATCAATACATAATACATAGTCAAAGCTGGAATATTCGAAATGATTAATAAGACCGGTGCTCTCCAATAGGAATCATAATTTAACGAATGTTTAACTCCCACTATACTGGCAAGTGTTTGCCATAATAGCGAAAGTATCAAAATCATTAATCCTAAACCTGGAATCAGGCCAAATATCCTCAGTAAACCGGGCGCCTGAGCATAACACATAACTCTTATAAATTGGCTTTTCTGGACATAGGTAGTCTGTACTCTGAACAATGTAATTCCCAAGACATAGGTAAAGAGAGTTAACACCATCCAATATGTAATCCAGGCTATAAAACCCAGGACAATGGGAAAGAGACCTACTTTTTCCAAGACGCCAATTGATCCAGCTACACCTGAGAGCAAAACCAGTAGAATCGCCTCTTTCATCAAGCTCATATCCGATTCTACTTGATCATAGGTGTCTACACTCAGTTTAATAGAACCCAGAATCCTTTCTTTCAATAAATTCCTCTATGTAACGAGCGTAACCTCATTTACCTTCACAATATAAAGGGAGACGGGTCTATAGCAATACGTTGGCGTATTATCTCCGTCAACTACGGTAGTTGAAGTAGTTCTATTCGGACATCGTCCGGCGCTTTTATAAAAGCTATACGAGGGCCGTTAGGCACATCGATAGGCCCTTCCATTAACTCCGCACCTAAACCTGTAAGTCTATCGATTTCTGAATCCATATCATCGACATTTAATCCGAAGTGTTCTAACCCCCAATGAGGTACAGCATCGCCTTCGCCTAATTTCTCATTTGTTCGAGCACCAGAAATATTTACAGTTACGCCATCGGCGGTGCGTGTAATTACAAATTTGTCACCAAAGGACCTGGTGGCTATACTCATTATTTCAAAATTAAAAGCCTTAACATACCAATTAGCTGTCTTTTCCGGATCAGAAGCCTTCAAATGGACGTGGTTAAATTCGTAAGCCAAATATATCACTCCTCTTTTTTCGTACGTTAGTTACCATACGAAAGATTATGGTATCAATCCCATACCTGTCAAGAGGACATTCAATAAATGACAACATATATTGATGCCTTGGGAAGCGATTAGAAGAACAGCTAGGAAATACGATTAAGAGATCTGAAATGGAACCAGGGCCAAATCAACAAGTGGGAATAATTCCCTATCCCTGATCATATCTTGACCCCTGCGTTAAATCAGTATTGGATTAACGGACCGTGTAATTCCGTTATTTGAAGATCAACAGATTATTGGTTTGTTTAAAGTATATACTTCTACAACAACCGGCTGTCGAATATGACAGCGCGCGAACATAAATATTAATTGATTAACTCTACGGAGCGACGGCAAGTTGAGAAAGAAGCTTTTTTGTAGACATGATATGTTTGTTAACACGCAACTTTTTTGGATCTAATCCCATGGCTAATCCTAGTAATTGAGGTAAATGTAGAATTGGCAAGTCTATCTTAGTATTCCTAGCAGCTGCTGCCTTCGGTTGGAAACCATCCAGGTTAAGGTGACATAGAGGGCAAGGGGTAACCATAGCATCTGCCCCTCTCTCTTTTGCATCAATTGTGTGGTTTGCCACCATATTCATTGAATTGGTTTCGTTTATCGTTAATATCGGAAAACCACAACAAAGCGTCTTTCCTGGAAAATCAACTACTTCAGCTCCCACTGCCTCTATGACTCGTTCTAGTGAATCTTCGCGAGCCGGGTTATCATCGAATCCGAGTGCTGAAGTAGGTCTAACTAGATAACAACCGTAAAACGGGGCCATCTTAAACCCTTTGAGTGGGCGAACTATGGTAGATTTTAACTTCTCTATGCCAATATCTTCAACAATGATCCAGAGAAGATGCCTGGGATCAACGTTCCCATCATATCTCAATCCCTCTTCAGCAATATCTTCATTAATTTCGCTAAGATATTTATCATCACCCGTTAGGCGTTGATTTGCCTGAGACATTACACCCTGACAGGTACTGCATATTGTCATCAAAGGCAGACCAGACTTAGATGCTAAAGCAAAATTACGTGCGTTAAGGGTGTCCCCTAATCGCTGATTCTTTTCCTGTAAAACACCAGCTCCTGTACATGAAGCACTCTTCATGGCTTCAGTATCTAATTCAATACCTAATTTAGAGCATATTGCTATGGTAGCTTCGTAGAGTTCAGGGCAGGCACCACGCGCTACACATCCGGGATAAAATGCATATTTCATTTTCTGTTCTCAACTTTTTCAAAGATTCGCCTAACGTTTTCCACTCCTGGAATATTCTTATGGAAAATCGGTGGTCGTTTACCAGCCATCTGAGATCTTATACCAACTGGAATAAGTTTCAACATTTCCTTTATGTTGAAAATACCGAACGTTTTAATTGGTAGTCTTAGTTCATCTAACCGTCCACTATGCCCCACTAATTCAGAAAAGGATTCAGCATGTCTTGCCCCGTACGATTTGTTGTGGCCAGTTTTGATTGCTGTTTCCCTCAAAGCCATTATTCTTCCCATGGGATCTACCCCTTTGGGACAGACTTCCACACATTGCATGCACCGTGTACAATCCCACATGCCTCCATATTCGTTTAGTTTACCTAACCTACTTTTGTCGGCATCGTCTCTAGGGTCTCCTACAAATCTGTAAGCTTTCGCAAGTGCTGCTGGGCCAAGGAAATTAGGGTCCACTTCGAGTGCTGTGCAATCCGACACGCATGCTCCACACATAATGCAACTCATGACACCAGCAAGGTGGAGCATATCTTCGTTAGGAACAATATACTCCTCCTTCGGTTCTTCTCCGTAATGTTGTACCCAAGGTTTCACATCTCGAACTTTATCCCAAAATGGAGCAAAGTCAACCACTAAATCTTTGACAACGTTCATATTCCCAGCAGGGTCTACTTTAATAACTCGGTCGTTCGGTTTTATAACATTCTTTATCATAGTGTTACAGGCTAATCCAGCCTGACCATTAATTCTCATAGCACAGGATCCACATATAGCACTACGACAGGAGCATCTCAATGAAAGCGTTCCATCGATTTCCTCGCGTATTTTGATTAACGCATCCAAAACTGTAGCAGACTCTTCCATTTCCAAATCGTAGTCTTGGTAGTAAACGTTCGCTCGTTCTGATTCTGGATCATACCTTTTCACACTGAGTGTTACTTCCATTCTATAAATCCTTCGTAATAAAACTTCTTTTTTAATAGGATCGGATTTCTGGTTGCCACTTAGTAATTACCACAGGTGTGTGCTCCACAATCGGACCATTATCACTATGTTTAACCAAAATGTGTTTGAGCCAGTTTGTATCATCTCTATCCGGCATATCTGTTCGTGTATGCGCACCTCTACTCTCTCTTCTTTCGAGAGCACCAGTTACTATAGTTTCTGCACAATCCAGCATGAATCCAAGCTCTAAGGTGAAAATTAAATTCGTATTGAATACTTTACCTTTATCTGGGACGTATACATTCATATAATTCTTCTTCAATTGTTGTATTTTTTCACCAGCCATCTTCATACCATTTTCCTCTCTGTAAACAGAAAGGTGCTCATTCATAACAGAACCCATATCCAATCTCAACTTACCAAACATTGGTCCTTTGGATCCATTATCCATCAATCCTTGAATAAAGTTTTTATCCTTTTCAGAGGCCGCATCTGTAATAGAATTATTAATTTTGGTTTCTTTCGCCCTCTCAGCAGCATGTTCACCAGATCTACGACCAAAAACCAAGGTGTCAAGGAGGGAGTTAGCCCCTAATCGATTGCCTCCATGTACACTTACACATGCTACTTCCCCTGCTGCGTATAAACCTGGCAATGAAGTTTGGCCATCTATGTCGGTCTTCACACCACCCATCTGGTAATGCATACCGGGCCTAATCGGGATAGGTTCCTTCCGAATATCTACATTAGCGAAATCTTGGGCAATTTCCATAATTTGAGACAACCGCTCCTTGATGACTTGTTCTCCCAAGTGTCGACAATCTAATAGAACAGAACCGTCTATGCCTCGACCTTCATTAATTTCTGTCTGCTCCGAACGAGAGACAACATCTCTAGACGCAAGTTCCATCATGTTTGGAGCATAGCGCTTCATGAATCTTTCTCCGTCCGAGTTAAGGAGATAGGCTCCTTCTCCTCTAGCTCCTTCTGTTATTAGAACGCCTGAACCTTTGAGAGTGGTGGGATGGTACTGTACCATTTCCATATCCATTAACGGCGCTCCTGCTCTGTAGGCCAAAGCCATACCATCTCCAGTGCAAATAAGGGCGTTTGTACTTGGCTCAAAAACTCTTCCCAAACCCCCTGACGCCATTATTACCGCTTTTGCCCGGATGACATGAATTTCGCCTGACCGTATTTCCATAAGAACAGCTCCGTTGCACTGTTCATTATCTGTAATTAAGGAAAGAACAAACCATTCCTCATAAACTCTCACACCAGCTTTTAGGATTTGTTCGTACAACACGTGTAATAAGGCTTGGCCAGTGAAGTCTGACACAAAGAACGTTCTAGCCTGACGTAGGCCTCCGAACGCGCGAGTGCCTAGATGACCATCCTCATCTCTGTTAAAAATAACGCCCATGTGCTCCATAGAAATCACTTCCTGGCCTGCTTCCCTACACATAATTTCTATAGCATCCTGGTCGCCTAAATAATCACTTCCCTTTATAGTATCGAAGGCGTGATCACGCCAATCATCACCTCTGTCGGTCAATGCAGCGTTTATACCACCCTGCGCAGCATTAGAATGACTTCTCACTGGGTGAACCTTGGTGATAACTGCGACATCAACACCGCTATTTCTTGCAGCGAGAGCAGCTCTCATTCCAGCAAGGCCAGCGCCTATAATAAGTACATCGTGATCAAACATAAACTGTAACCCCTTTAAATTCGCTCATCCCATGAAGATAACACATCACATATCACTCTACAAGCAACAAATCTCACGTCTGTAGTTGATCACGGTAACTACGACTCCGCATAGCACCCTTTAAGGTTAAATTTATCGAGGGAATCGACACCATAACGAAAGTTAATTGAATCTTTTGCGGAGCCAACGAGTGGACTCGAACCACCGACCTGCTGTTTACGAAACAGCTGCTCTACCGCCTGAGCTACGTTGGCAAAACTATATAGCCAAGACTTATAAAAGTTATCGGGCTTCTATGTCCCTTAAGATAAACGGTTTTATCTAAAGCAAGTGTAACCTACTAAATAGATAAGGTTCATCAATCATTCATCAGAGGTGCGTTATTTAAATCTTAATTTAATATCATGCTGAACTTAGAATAATTTTGGGAACTTTAAATCTGGACTATAGTAATCCTATTTTTTCAACTAGGGGGTAGTAAATTGGAGGCGACGGGCGGATTCGAACCGCCGAATAGAGGTTTTGCAGACCCCCGCCTTAAACCACTTGGCCACGTCGCCGAAATGACATCATGTCTGGTGCCGAGGAGGAGACTCGAACTCCTACAGCCTTGCGGCCACAGCGCCCTCAACGCTGCGTGTCTACCAATTCCACCACCTCGGCTAAGCTTAAAATCTTTCTTTAGCGAGTAACGCTAGCGTCAGCGTTCAAATTGTTAGATAGCACCCCGCATCGCAGATTATTATAGCCAATCACGAATTTGATGTCCACTGATATTATAACTTTATGCTAAGTCTACTCAAGCCGATTACCAATATAATACCCGACCTGAGTTCCAGGTTCATTGTAAAGACTCAGAGATCACGAGCTATCAGCATTGCAACATTATTCTTCTATCAGACCGATCGTTTCCTGTAATCGTTTATTATCCTTACTGGTGTACTCGACGTGAATAAGGGTACTTCGGCAATATTAAATCACCTTGAACAAATCGATTAAGTCTGAATTGGTTGATATCATGATCCCAAACTGACCCTTCTACAATCAGTTCAGACATTAGGCGTCCAATCACTGGTGACAATTTAAAACCATGCCCGCTGAAACCTACAGCAATATAAAGGCCTTCCACGGAGGGTGATTTATCTAATATTGGATTAGCATCCGGCGTCATATCATATATAGCACCATACCCACCCCTGCATATTGCTGAGTCAAAACCTGGAAATCTTCTGCACGCTCTTTCCCAAAATTCAACGATCTTATCATGATCTGCATTCAGTCCAAAATTATTAGGATCAACTATTTCCATTAAGTCTGTCGGATCTTCACCACCTATTAATGTACAATACCCGTGATCTGCCCTGAAATACAAATTGGTTGTATGATCAATAACTATCGTATTTAACGATTCGTGTAACGGAGGTCTACGCAAATTAATCGTTTGAACTCGGG
>CAYSLK010000053.1:0-12870 GCA_964431885.1 uncultured Dehalococcoidia bacterium
CGCTGGACCGGGTAGCGGTAAAACCCGAGTTATAACGCATAGAATAGCCTATCTAATACGTGTCTGTGGTGTATCCCCCCGAAATATTGCCGCCGTTACGTTCACCAATAAAGCTGCCAATGAATTGAAAGAAAGATTGCACTCTATGCTCGGCAGTGAATATACCGGTATAACTGCGAGCACGTTTCACTCTCTTTGTGCCAGAATTCTACGGCGTCACGGTTCTGAAATTGGTCTCGAAAACACCTTTGCCATCTACGACGACGCAGACCAAATTGCCACCATAAAAAGAAGTATGAAAGAGTTGGACATTGATCCCAAAAATATTGCACCCAGAGCCATTCAATCCACTATATCTAATTCTAAAAGTCAATTAATAGACAGCTCTGGATTTAAATGTGAAAGTTATTACGATGAATTGGTCCTGAGGGTATTCCATCGATATGAGGAGTTATTGACCTTAGGTTCTGGGGTAGATTTCGACGATCTCTTATTGAAAACATATAAACTTTTTAAAAATGTTCCGAGAGTCGCACTTGAATATCAGAATAGATTCCTTTACTTGATGGTTGATGAGTTCCAAGATACGAACATCGCTCAATATGAGATATGTAAGCAATTATCAGGTAAACATCACAATCTTTGTGTGGTCGGAGACCCAGACCAATCAATTTACTCGTGGAGAAATGCAGACATCAGAAACATTCTAACTTTCCAACGCGATAACCCCGATACTAAGGTAATTTCACTAGAAGAAAACTACCGGTCGACTCAAACAATCTTAGACGCAGCTCAATACCTAATAGCTTCGAATAAGAAACGCGTGAAGAAATCCCTGTGGACAAATAATGAAGTAGGTTCTCCAATAACAATAGGTGAAGGATATAACGAAGATGAAGAGGCGGATATTGTACTAAAAACTATTCATAGTTTAAAGCGAAATCAGTCCGGTCTTACCGGACAACGTTACACTCTTAATGACATTGCAGTTATGTACCGGGTCAACGCTCAATCACGTGCTCTAGAAGATGCTTGTTTGAAATATAGAACTCCTTACCAGTTAATAGGAGGCATTAAATTCTATCAAAGGCAAGAGATAAGGGATATCATAGCGTTTCTTCGGCTTGTGTTAAATCCTCATGACGATGCCGCCCTCTCCAGAGTGATCAACGTACCGTCCAGGGGCATAGGACAAAAGACTGTCGCCAGTTTAGTTCAACTAACTATGGAATTGAACTCATCAATGTTTAGGGTAATAGAATTAATCGACGATATATCTCACCCGGTCACAATTCCTACTCTTCGATCCTCCAAATCTTTGAAGACTTTCGTAGAGATGATCAAAACAATCAGACTGGAGGCACCTTCACTTAACCTCGCTGAATTGATCACTATTATTTTGGATAGAACAGGTTACAAAACTTATATTTTGGGCGATCCTGATAAAGGACTGGAAAGATGGGAAAACATTCAAGAATTCATCAACTCTACGGAGGATTATTTAAACAACTCTTCTGTCAACATCCTATCAGAATTCCTTGAGAGTATTGCGCTTGTAAACGACGTAGATACTCTTCAAAATCAGAAAGAAACGATTACCCTAATAACTCTCCATCAAGCAAAAGGTCTGGAATTCCCCATAGTATTTATTGTCGGAATGGAAGAAGGTCTTTTACCACACGTCCGATCTATGGATAAGGATTCAGAATTGGAAGAAGAGAGAAGACTAGCATACGTAGGCATTACACGAGCAAAAGAACGTCTATATCTTATGCGTGCCTTCAGGAGAGGATTCAGAGGTGGATCCGAACCTAACATACCTTCAAGATATCTTTCAGAAATTCCTGATAAACTGACCGATAAGCAAATCCAGCGTTCAATGGAAAACTTTGCCCCAATTAAAGATCCTGATTTATTCAACAACAATTTCAAAACAACCAGTAGATTGAATAAACCACCTAACCATAGATCACATACTAACAAAGGGTCTCTCACACATCCCGTGGAAAGGCCTGAGTTATCGCTCGACACTGGTGACAAGGTAATACATAATACTTTCGGAGAAGGTTTAGTAATAAATTGCGTGCCCTCAGGAGGAGACTTTGAATTAACCGTGGCTTTCAGGGACGATCATGGGATCAAACGTCTATTATTAAGTTTAGCTCCTATTCAAAAGGTTCAATAACAGTAGTCCTTCGGTATTGACACCATCATACGTGAAACGTAGAGTCTCTTAGTGTACTCATATTATACAAACAGGTAAGGGGGGTCTTCGTGTCAATTACCTCGATTATCACACAAGAAATGCGAGATGCTATTGGAATTGCTTCAGCGCCTGTTACATATGAAATTGAAAAAAGCTCTATCATAAAATTTGCCCAAGCTATAGAAGATTCCAATCCATTATTTAATGACGATGAGGAAGCGAGAAAAACACGTTATGGAGGAATCATAGCTCCACCAACTTTCTCTCGCAGTCTTTTGCCCGGCCCCCTTCCAATTAAAATAACAGGTCCGTATACGGAACTTCTCGATGGGGGGAGTACCTGGGAATACTTTGGAGTGATTCGACCCGGGGATAGGATCACCGTCTCTACACGTATCCTAAAAATGTTTGAACGTGACGGGAGGCTAGGACACGTTCTTTTTACCGAAACGGAAACCACCTACACGAATCAATTCGACAAATTGGTAGCTACGCAAAAAAACACAACCATAGGCTACGACCCAAAAAAATAAGTCAGAGCAGGAGATATATTCGATGTCGAGCCAAATTTACTTCGAGGATGTGAAAGAGGGAACCAAAATACCACAGCTAGTGAAATGTCCGACTACTCAACAATTGGTCAAATACGCGGGGGCATCTGGTGACTATTACCAGATACACTACGACTTAATTTATTCCCAGGATATCGGGTTAAGTAACACCATAGTACACGGGGCCCTCAAAAGCGCTTTCTTAGGTCAAATGATTACCGATTGGATCGGTGCGGGTGGAAATCTCAAGAAATTGGAAGTTAGATACAATGCGATGGATGAACCAGGTGCGAAAACAACCAGTCGAGGTATAGTTAAAACTAAACACTCTTCAGAAAATATAATCGAATGCGAAGTATGGTCAGAGGACGCCACTGGGCAAAGAACCACTTCAGGCCGAGCCTTAATATCGCTACCCTCCCGTGACATAAATATTGAACACACGACAGGTTAACGAATCAAGTCTTTTTATCACTATATGGAATACGATCCAATCAGCTTATTTAAATCTCGTGCCTTCATCTTCTCAGATTTAGAAGTAAGTCTCTGATCAAGGGAAGGTCTATCATTTTTGTAAAGGATTCCTAGAGGCACGCCTCCGGTTTCGACAACACTATACGCCGCTGAAAGATCAGTTTCATCATGATCTTCAGGGATATCCCAGGCAATTGGGGCAATGCCTTTTTTGACATTTCCTTTTAATTGCTCATAGGTGTTATTGTAAGTTGTACAAGGTGAC
This sequence comes from uncultured Dehalococcoidia bacterium, assembly GCA_964431885.1. Lineage (GTDB taxonomy): Bacteria > Chloroflexota > Dehalococcoidia > Lucifugimonadales > CAUZEB01 > CAUZEB01. Next base: position 3,497 of record CAYSLK010000053.1, read on the forward strand.
TGTACATGAACAATTGAGAAACCTCTGTGATTCATAGCGTCACCTATCATATTCGTCAAATCTTTGACTTTAGAGGACAGTGTCGAGCCAACATAAGATACTCCTAAAGTAAGGTATAATCGCAATGGGTCAAGTGACTCTTCTGGTTTTCCATAAGGCGTAGAACTAGTAATCTCATCGATTTTCGTGGTCGGAGAGCTCTGTCCCTTAGTTAGGCCATAGACTCCATTATCCATAATGACAGCCGTGACATCGAGATTCCTGGCAGCTTGAGGAGCTATATGTTCCATACCTATACTGAGAAAATCGCCGTCTCCTGCTACCACCAAAACGTTTAGTTCTGGGTTGGCCATCTTTACTCCCATAGCAATAGGCAAAGATCTACCATGAATTCCATGTATCCCATAAGGCTGTTCTCCTTCCAAGAGATGAACCATATTACCTGAGCAGCCTATACCTGCCACCACTACATTTTCTTCAATGGGTCGTTCAGTTTCTATTAATCGCTGTTTTAATGCCCCATCTATGGCTCTCCTAACTCCAAAATCTCCACCACCGGGACACCACTTGAAATCATATTCCGGATTTTTAACACTCATGTCGGTATCCTCTCCTGTTGGTGTTGCTTAACTCTTCCAGCTACTCTTGCACAAAGATCTCTCACTTTGAAAGGCAATCCAGTAAATTGTGTAATAGATTCGGCTTTAACTCCATAAGTCCTTAATATACTAGAAAATTGTCCCATATAATTGAGCTCAGGGACCAAAACAAGTTCCTTTGACTTCAATAATTGCAGAAGTTCCGCAGGAAGTGGATTAAGAAACATTGTATAAAGCCAACTGATTTTTTCACCTGACTCTATGAGTTTCTCATATGCTTCCATAGCTGGCCCTTTGGATCCGCCCCAAGGCATCAAACATATATTAAATTCGGGATTAACACTTTCAAAGAATTCATTCTCTAAGAGTTTAAGTTTGCTAAAACGGCGATTGGTCATCTGAACGTGCCGTTCAGGTAAGTGAGTTGTGTCTCCCATACCGTCATGCTCACTGCCGTTAGCAACGTATGACCCGGGAGTCCCTGGTATAGGCATAGGGGATAATTCCCAGCCTTCATATCTCTGATAGCCATTTTGGCCGCTATATATTTTACGTATCTCCGGATTAATCTTGCTTAGATCAGGCTTTGGTATGTTTTGTTGGCGTTCAGACAAGGCCATCTCGCTCAACAATACAACGGGGCCTTGATATCGTTCAGCCCAATTAATGGCGGCTATTCCAGCATTAAAGCACTCCTCAACTGTCCCAGGCGCAATCACCGGCAATTTTACATCTCCATGTCCAGGGAACATAGCCGTTAAAAGATCGGATTGCTCGGTCTTAGTTGGTAATCCAGTCGATGGACCACCACGCTGTACGTTAGTAATCACACAGGGGATCTCAGACATCCAAGCTAAACCTAATCCTTCACTCATCAGTGAAAATCCAGGTCCCGCAGTACCGGTCATTGATTTCTTACCAGCGTATCCTGCACCAATTATCGAAGTTATTGATTCTATTTCAGAACTGGCTTGATAAGCTAGCTTACCGGGGCCGCTTAGATTTCGCTCCATCCATACTAATAGAGATGTGGCAGGTGAAATCGGATACCCAATATATACATCGAGTCCAGCAGATAAAGCCCCTAAGCCAATAGCAACATTCCCATTTACCATTATTTGCTCATAATCAGGCTTATCTGGTGGGGCCAATGCCCCTAAACTAAACCCACTTTTTTCAGCTTCTTGTCTACCCAAGGTCAAGGCCTTAATGTTAGACTCGATAATCTCCTGATCATTTGGTCTCCCACGTGTAAATCGGCGAGTGACAAATTGATCAAAAATAGACTGTGTCATATTAACCAAATATGCTAAAGCCCCTATTACCACCATATTCGCAGCTCTAGAGTTACCAGTCGACTTAGCTAGATCATCAAATGGCATACCAAAGCTCTTACCATCAGATTCTAATTCAAACTCGCCCGTATTGTATATAATAACGCCTGTTTCACCTACGTCGCCTTTATGACTTTCGTAGGCTTCTTCATTAAATGCGACCAGCACATCCAGTTCATCTCCTGAACTCAACACTCGTGTTGTGGAAACTCTCGTCTGAGTCCAAGTTGGACCACCTAGAATTTGAGACGGAAAAGTTGCGAAAGTCTGAGAGTGATAGCCAACCTGAGCTGAGGCTTGAGCTAAACCTTCTGCAGATGTAACTACGCCTTGGCCACCCTCTCCAGCGAACCGTACCACAAAGTCCTTCTTCTCCAAATATAGACCTCCACGTCGGCTAACAATCATTACTTTTTATTTTATTTAAGATATTTATACAGTGCTACTAAGAATATTCCCACGGTACCCTACATTTCAATGATCAAAAACGACGAAGCTTCAGGAGCTATTCCATGATAAAGCCGATATCATTTTGTGGGCTAATCAAGAGCTAATCTTGTCTCTCAGTAACTACTGAATCCAACCTCTAAACGCGACGAAAATTATACAGGTGAGAGCTTCGGCTGTCAATTTAACTTTGTCCCTTGTTATCCGATTTTAAGTTGGAAATTAAGATTGAAGTCAGACATCTTATCACAAGTAATAATACGTGACATGGATTGCAAAATACGCCGACAGAACTCATTCCCTGAAATAACTAACCTAGCTGCCGAATTATTGTCCTTAACTCTATTACTTATGCAACAAAATTAAAAGGTTCATTCCGTCCTCTTATCCATTATATTCTGTTCTGATTTTTCAATGGTAGTTACCTGAATGATACTTCATTGTACGACAAATGTGTAAAGTGGACCATAATTTAGAAAAAGATTACTGAGGTCTAAAGTCAATCGGACTTTGCTAGTCTTCAATTATATACGTGAAGGCGATAGGACAAATTACGAGGAATATGGAGTCAAATATTACTAATAATGAGATCCAATTAAAGAAATCCTTTGTTACTCCTTCCATCAACAGTGAGCCGGTTGCCTCTACTGTCGCTATCATTAGAGGTAGAACCACCGGTAGAAATAAAATAGGAAACATTACTTCCCTGGATCTCGTATTTACTGAAATGGTGGAAAATAAAGTACCCACTAACGACATGCCCAAAGTCGCCAGTACTGCCAAAAGGATAAAAGATGGACTGTATAACGACAAATTATAAAGTATAGAAAACAAAGCGAAAATAAGTAATTCGATTACCAACAAGAAAACGAAAGTGCTAAGCATCTTTCCGAAAAATATTACATCACGTTCAACGGGACTTATCATCAAACCATAAATCCCTCCACTCTCTTTCTCAATCGAAAGAAACCGGTTGAAGCCAATGACACCACCGAAAATTATTGAAATCCATAGTATTCCTGGAGCTAAGATCATTAACGAAATTGACGCGGTATCAAGTACAAAATTAAAGACCATGATGACAAGGGACGAAAAGACGAACATAGATATTGTAATTTCTTTGGATCGCCATTCCAATAAGATATCCTTCCACAGCAGTACTCTAATAGTCCCCAAATAACTCATCATAGATGTGATAGTCCTTCATCTCCTGAGATCATAACTTTATCGCTCACAAAACGATCATACGCTTCATTGAAAACAATTTTACCTTTAGCAATGCTCGCGGTTCTATGAGCCACGGTTTCCCCGAATTGCAAATCGTGCGTAGTAGCCAAAATAGTTTGCTCTCTTTCCTTACGGTCTGCAAACATCTTGAACAACAATTCCATACCACTTTCATCCAGTCCTGTTTCGGGCTCGTCCATTAAAAGGACAGCAGGCTCGTTAATTAATGACCTAGCTATCGTAAGGCGCTTCTTTGTACCATGTGACATTGTACTGATTTTCTGATTCAAAATATCCACCACTCCCATCTTGCTCGCCGCACTTATTATCCTTTCCTCGATTTTATTAAGTCCAAACATTTTTGCGTAAAATTTTAAGTTTTCGTAAGCAGTGAGATGCTCATAAAGCATAGTTTCATGCGTGACTACCCCCATCATTCGTCTTACCGCTGTCCCTCTAGTTTCACTATTTAATCCACATATACTCACCTCTCCCGCTTCCATTTTCATCATGGTAGACAGGATTTTTATGAGCGTCGTTTTACCAGATCCGTTTTTACCAAAAATCATTACCGTTTCTCCGGAAGAGACTGTAAGATTAAGATCTCTTAAAACTCTCTTTTTCCCGAAATTCTTTCTGACTTTTTTCATCTCAATAGAATAATTAGTCATACTGTATTCCCAAAGCAGGATCTTATGTACGTAAACATGCTTTTCAATTCAACGATCTAAATGTAGTATAAAATAAGACTGTTTAGCAACATAACTTCGATTCTGTATTAGGTGAATAAATGGCTAAGATAGACGATTTAAAAGAGACTTATCTACAATTAGACCAGGATTTAAACTTAGAATCTGAGGAGGCTATTAGGCAGGATCAGCTTCTGACATTCGAATACGAATATAAAGGCAGTAATGCTGAAGTTGTAATAGATACAGATGAATTTACCACCGGCTGCCCCTGGACCGGCCTACCAGATTTCGGTCAAGTTGTCATAACCTACGTTCCACACGAGCGATGTTTGGAACTGAAATCCCTCAAATATTACCTAATGTCCTACCGGAATGTCAGTATCGTCCAAGAGCATGCAGCTAACAGAATCCTAAACGATTTAGTAGAAATATGCCAACCTATTGAAATGACAGTATGTCTGGACTATAAGGTACGTGGAGGACTGCATACAGTTGTCAAAGTATCGTCGAAACATTGATCGACGATAGCGAAGAATGAACAAACGTAATTTTGCTAATTTAGGACTATTGAAACTATGACTAGTTTTGGAGTAACACTACTTTCAGGTGGATTAGATTCAACTACTGTCACGGCATATGCCAAGGATAATGTTGACAAGCTCACAGCAATAACCTTTCGCTATGGGCAAGTCCACAGCAAAGAAATTGAATGCGCTAACCTGATAGCCGAGAAAATGAAAGTCTATCAAAAAGTGATCGACATTTCTTTTCTTAAAGATATCGCCTGGTATTCTGCGTTAACAAATCCACACCTTTTCCCAATTCCTGCGAATCGCCCTAAAGCCTCGATTGGATTCAACATTCCAATTACCTACGTACCGCTAAGAAACACTATTTTCCTTTCGCTAGCTACCGCTCTATTGGAAAGCGAAATACTAAATGCCATAGAAGAAGACGGTTTGTCTCCAAACGATATAAAAGCATCAATTTATATGGCTCCAAACATCATGGACTATAGCGGCTACCCCGATTGTCGTCCTGAGTTCTTCAACAAAATTAGAGAAGCCTTGAAATCAGGTAGCAAAATTTGGACTCAGTACGCTATCGATATAAAGATAGAAACCCCAATTATCAACCTATCCAAATCTGAAATAGCGCTTTTGGGAATCAAACTGAAGGCTCCTCTAGAATATAGCTGGAGTTGTTATGAGGGGGATGAGGAACCTTGCGGAACCTGTGATAGTTGTATACTTAGGGCTAAAGGATTTGAGGAAGCTGGGATTAAGGATCCTTACCTAGTTCGTATAGGGAAGCATAGGTAAATGGCAACATTGAAATTAAGTCGCCAGTGTTCGGGAAAACCGGAAATCTTCTACTCCCTACAGGGAGAGGGTCCTAATATAGGCCTACCATCCGTTTTCTTACGATTGGCAACCTGCAATTTAAAATGCTCGTGGTGCGACACTAAATACACTTGGGATTGGACTCAATATGACTACGAAAGCGAAGTCATAATATTAGATAATTCGGTAATTGAGAAGGAAATCACTTCCTTCAATTGCTCCCGTCTAATTGTTACAGGCGGGGAGCCATTACTACAACAAAACGCCCTTATTCCACTCCTAGAATGTCTAAGTTCAAAAGGTATAGAGAGTGAAATTGAAACCAACGGTACAATAGTACCAAGCGAAGAAATGGTGAGGCTCGTCTCGCAATGGAACATATCTCCTAAGATTACTAATTCGTCTAATTCAAAAAAATTAAGAGAATCACCTAGAGCTCTGAAAACCTTTAACTCACTTTCAAATTCCTATTTTAAATTTGTTATAGCCGCACCGGACGATATCGACGAAGTATCTAATCTGACACAGATGTACGGCATTACCTCAGACAGAATCATCCTGATGCCTGAAGGCGTTACACCAACTGAGATTTTAAGCAAAGGGCACTGGTTGTCAGAGATTTGCATCAATAAGGGGTTCAGGTTCTCGACGCGCCTTCACATATTGATTTGGGGAGATAAACGTGGAAAATAACGAGAGCAAAACAGATTTACATAAGTTCTCGTTGGAAATTGCCCTACTTAAACCTGTAAGTTATTCGCCCTCTTGTCAAGTCGTAGGGGGACAAAGACACTAGCACCCTATCCCCTGGCAATATACGAATAAAGTACCGTCGCATTTTACCAGAAGCATATGCCAAGACCTCATGACCGTTCGCTAGTTCAACTCGGAAAGATGCACTTGGCAAAGCTTCGGTAACTTTACCTTCAACCTCAATGGCCTCTTTATTTTTTACCATGACCTTCTATCCCTCTAATTCTCTTAACACCCACGCTGGGCAAGAACGAGCTTAATATCAGGACCTCGAAAGCGGCTTAGTAAACTATGACTTGAAAGAAAGTCCTAATACCTTAATACCTGGAACTACTCCGTTGGGAGCTGTAACAATCGCCGCAATACACCGGACGATCGCCTCTGGGTAAGAAGGGTACTTCCGCGTCTTTACCACACTGATCGCAGACGATTGTGTGCATCTGTCTGGGCCCGCCTCCATATCCGCCTGATCCTCCTTCATTATATCGCACACGTCGTGCTCTACGACAGTCTGGACATCTCTTAGGTTCGTTTGTATATCCTTTATCTGAATGGTACTGTTGATCATCCGCAGTAAAAACGAACGTCTGACTACATTCCACACAAGTTAAATCCCGATCTTCGAATGCCACTGGTGGTCTCCTTTCCAATATAAGTTTTTTTTGCTACTTACTGATCACCAGGTTATCCGATTCAATGCTAGGACCTTGGGACAGCTATGTAGATACTACTTTTAGGATAGCATAAACATGAAAAAGAAGCAATCTCACAGACTATCAAAACTTTGATTGGGTAATGACTTAGATGAATTTTTATAGAATTGATTACTCCTCCTCTGGTCTACCGGACAATTATCGGTTAGACTATTGAAATCGTAGGTACAGTTACACCGGCTGTTTTATATCTTTTCTAATACGGTAAAGCAATACACAAAGCTGAATCTCTTTAGTAACTAGAATGAGGTGATATACATGACTACTTTCGCGAGGTACTCGCTCAATGAAACTCAAGAGTATGGGATAGTGGATGGGGAGTTTGTTACTCGAATAGAGGGACGCCCTTATGACGATTACCAGGTAACGAACGAAACACATCCATTGTCCAAAGTGAGACTTCTAGCTCCGGTTGAACCAAGTAAGATCATCGCAATCGGGCTTAACTATAAAAGCCACCTTGGTGACAAAACACCCCCGAGTGTGCCAGAACCGTTCTTGAAAACGCCATCATCAGTCATAGGCCCTGACGATACTATAATTATCCCCCGTGAAGCTTTGCAAGATAATATAAACATACAGGAAGAAGCGGAGCTGACAGTTGTCATTGGTCGGAAATGTAAAAGAGTAAATAAAAATGATGCTCTTAATTATGTGCTCGGATACACATGTGGTAACGACGTAAGTGGGCGTCCTTGGCAACGCGATGATCTATCATGGTGGCGAGCAAAGTCTTCAGACACATTTACCTCAATCGGCCCTGTTATCGTAACAGATCTCGATCCATTCAATTTAGATCTCAAAGCTCGTGTAAACGGTAACACCGCACAAGACTCCAATACTTCTGATCTATTGTACGACCTTCCTACCATAATCGAATTTGTTACACGGGCTATGACTCTGGAACCCGGGGACGTCATAATGACTGGAACACCTGGAGAGCCCGTGGACATCAAGGGTGGCGATAGTGTGGAAATTGAACTGGAAGGCGTAGGTATCCTGAGGAACCCAGTTAAGAACGAGTAATGAGCATATTACAGGAATCTCAGAGGTTCCTGTAATCAAGTATATTGCCTACGGTGAGCCAATAAAACACTATATATATGCCGGCACCTATCATGAGTGCAATACCTAAAGGTTCAATATACCTAAAGACTCTCATTTTCATTTGGGATAATGCCCGCTTAAATAGAGTCGCTCCAATTGTCAGTGTCATAATCACGAACCCCATACCTAAACCATACGCTAAAAACTGATTGAATGACGCGGATAGATTTTGAGTAGTGAAACTGGTACCTACGACAGCCAAAAAAATAGGCAAAGTACAACTTAGGGATGCTACACCATAACTCAATCCAAACAAAAAATAACTCTTCGCACTCAATTGGTTAGGATTACCAATTCTAGCCGCCACCTGGCTAGCAAGACTTGCGTATAGGCTTCCGCCTGAAAGTAACCAAGATCCACCAATAATAAGAAGAAGTCCAACAGACAATCCAAACCATGGTAAAACATTCGTAAGCAGTGAACGTGCTCCAAATGCAATAAGAATGCCTGTTAAAGAAAAAAGTGATATGAATCCAGCAGTAACCACTATTCCAACAAATACGGCCCGTATTAAATTAGTTACTATGCTCTTCTTCGATTTAAACTCATGATCGGATCCTATGTATAGACCTAGATATGCCGGGAGCATAGCAAATCCGCATGGATTGAAAGCCGCCGCAATCCCAGCTCCAAAAGCAAACGTCAATGGCGCCACTATGCCAATATTATTCAAAGTGGCTCTTGAGCTGTCACCAATAAAAGTCCCGGATCTTCCGGAAATCGTCTCTATAATCAGGTGAATGCCACTAAAACCAGAAGTTCCGCTCAACAGCACAGCACCTACCCAAGCCATAGAAAAGGCCGTAGAAGTTATAATAACGCAGAGAACAATGCGTTTTGCCACGAATACCTCCATTCAGAATTAAGGTGCTTCACTGTATAGAGAATATTAAAAAAATGAGATATAGTCTAGATACCCTTGTATGCAAAATTTAATGTTATTATTATTCTTTATATGGGAAGAATAATATAATCCGCTCTAATTAATGAAGATGTATCATATCTGCCGGATAAAACTCCCACGTATAAATAGGGCGGAACAGGTTGACATTTGACAAGCGGCGATGCTATAGTTTCGGCAGAATGCACATTAAGAGATTTTTGACAAAATGCACTTGTACGAGGGGGACATAGGGTTCTCTCGGAGCTGATGTCTGAA
>CAYSLK010000054.1:0-3196 GCA_964431885.1 uncultured Dehalococcoidia bacterium
CAAAGTCTTTAATTTGGGACCATTCCCTTGGGGTGGAGATGCTAACACGATCAGTCAGGCTGCTTCTCCTCCTTGGAATCCCTTCTCCCAAATTACCACTATAGCCTCCATGCGGATGACAATAGACGTGGGTAAATGGGATAACAGCAGGTTTATTTTGCCCGGCGGTCAATCTGGGAACGTGGGATCCCCCCACTATTCTGATATGTTACCTCTTTGGAGATCTGGAAAAGGTGTGCCCATTTACTGGGATCAAAATAGACAGACAAAACATATCAAACACAAATTACTACTGTCGCCTGACTGACCTATGTAGAGTAGCAAATTTGCCGTGTTTATCTTTAGGTGTCAAATATTCTATTCGTGCTCATCCTTAATGACCTCCTCGGATCGTTCCATCATTTCCTGATACTTCGCCTTTATGTTCGTTACTCTAAGCTCCGTTTCGGATAGCCGTCTACCCGCTTCCGCTGCGAGTGCCATGCCTTTTTCATACACTTCAGTAGCAAGGTTCAGGGAGAGTCCTCCGCTTTCTAGTCGGGATACACATTCTTCAAGATTGACCATAAGTTGTTCGAATGATGCCTCTTCAGATTCATTCTGCATTTCAATTGCACCTGTCACCTTTTGCTGTCAAGAAAGTTAATCTCGGTTGGGTCCCAGTCGTTCTGTAACAGCTCCAAATTTACCATTCTTGACTGTAATTTCCACATTGTCACCAAGATTAAGATCAGAAGTGTCAGTTACTATCTCCCCGCCAGCTTTCTTCTGTACAATCGCATAACCCCTTTCCAGAGTGCTCTTCGGACCCACAAATTTAAGATTGTCGCTCAGGGAACGGAACTCCTCTCCAGCGATAGCTCTCTTGTGGTTTAAAAGGAAATCAGATCGGCCGACAAGCTCGTCAACTCTCATTTTAAAGTTGTCTGTATTTGGCATATGGAAATTCATTGTCGAAACCGACGATTCAATAGAAGTGTTTGTGTTAGAAATGCAACCAAGGATCATAGTGGTTAATGCGAATATGCTATGACTCAATTTACCTTCTAACTCCAGTACATCAGGAACTAGTTGAATCGCAGCACCTGTTGGAGTGGAGGCCCGAACATCAGCCACAAGATCTGCGATCGTCCAGTCAGTCTCGTGGCCAACTCCAGTAACAACCGGAATCTTCGACGAAAAAATTGCCCTCGCTACGCTTTCTTCGTTAAAGGGCCACAAATCTTCGGGAGAGCCCCCTCCTCTGGCTAACAAAACCACCTCCACTCCGGGACATTCACTTAGAGATCTCACTGAATCCGCGATCATAGGCGCCGCCAGACTACCTTGAACTAGGGTGTGTGCAAGTACGATTTCAGCAGTAGGAAATCTACTCCTTATGGTGCGTTTGATATCATGCCAAACAGCAGAATCTTCGGAGGTTGCCACGCCAATGACTTCTGGATACGCCGGCAGAGGTCGTTTTCTGGAGACGTCAAATAATCCTTCAGATTCCAACATCGACTTCATTTGCTCAAATCTGACTTGGAGTTCGCCTATTCCGGACGGATGAATCAGGTTAGCAATGATCTGCAATCGGCCCTGTCTTGCATACACTGTCACTCTTCCAAATACCAGAACTTCCTCTCCCTGTACTAGATGATCTGCTCCAACACCGCCTTGGAACATGACCGCTTCTAGAACCGACTCATCATCTTTGAGGGCAAAATAACAATGTCCTGAGGCCGCTTTAGATATCCTTGACACTTCCCCCTGAACGTAAATATCTGAAAGCAGTTCATCGGCCTCTAGAACAAGACCGATATGGTTGACAACTTGTGTTACAGATAGAGGAGGCAATGAAAGTTAAGACCTCGACAGATATTCCCCGGACCGCGTATCAACTTTGATGGTATCTCCTTCATTTACAAAAAGGGGCACGGTTATTTCTAATCCCGTCTCCAAGGTCGCAAACTTAGAGGCTCCTTGGGCAGTATCTCCCTTGACACCTGGCGGTGAAGATATGACCTTTAGATCCACCGTAATGGGAAGGTCTAACGAGATAGGGTTGTCCTCAAAAAATACCAAATCGACCTCGGTCTGTTCAATCACATATCTGAGTGCGTCACCCATCTGATCAGCCGACATCGGAAATTGCTCATAGGAATTTGTGTCCATAAAGTAGTAAAGCCCACTATCCTCGTATATGTATTGTGCTTTTCTACGTTCCACATCTGCTTGAGTAAAATTCACATCGTATCCAGAGAAAGTTTTATCAACCACTTTACCGGTGCGTAAACTTCTGAATCTAATCCTCAACACCGGAGCTCTCTGCTGCATTTTGCTGCGTTCATATCCAACAACTGAAAAAGGTTCGCCATCAAGCTCTATTGACATCCCTTTTCTTAGATCCCCATAACCTATTGTCATTTTTGACTCCAAACTCATCTCATCTGAAAAAGTCTCAACCGTTAGAAAACCAAGTTCCCATATCAAGATTAACCTCGGCTTGTTCCAACTCTGATATTGGTTAGTTGGATCAACCCTACTTCGGAGACTTGGTTAGCACTTTCGGGCCACTTTCTTCCATCAACACAACATCTTCTATGCGTACTCCTCCCCAATCCGGCAAATATATTCCAGGCTCTATAGTAAAAACAGAACCGCTCTCTATTAAATCATCCGAAGAGGGAACTACCATTGGCCGTTCGTGAATATCGAGACCCACTCCATGACCGAGACCGTGGCCAAAATACGTACCGTATCCGCTCTGCTCGATCACACTTCTTGCTATCCTGTCGAGGTCCGAGCCCCTCATCCCTGGTTCCGCCGCTTTTTCGGCAGCGAGTTGAGCTTCTAGCACTATCCCATAGATCTCTTCAAATTTTTCTTGAGATATTCGACTCGGATCTGCCAGTACTGTGCGAGTCAAGTCACTTCGATATCCTTTAAAAAGCGCTCCCATATCAATGACTACAGGGTCCCCTTTTTTTATTAATGTTTGACCCGCTCGATGATGAGGCATAGCTCCATTCGCGCCGGCTCCTACTATGGTGTCAAATGCCACAGCATCTGCCCCCAATTCGCGTAAAGAAGCCTCAATCACTTTCGCAACTTCAATTTCTGTCACCCCGGGGTGTACAGATTGCAAAGCTTGTTCCATGGCACTATCAGCAAGATTAACAGCCGTCTCCAGCAACTCAATCTCGTTCTCATC
>CAYSLK010000055.1:0-3980 GCA_964431885.1 uncultured Dehalococcoidia bacterium
TATCGCCCAATCTACTTGCAGTTTACGCGCATGATCTATTCCATTTTTACATACATTAATAGAGGATGAGTCTTCCTCTCCTCGATATACTGGAGTATCTATAGCTTCTCCCAAAGTCTCTAATTGTTCGACAGCAGCTGGTCTATGGCGATCGGCTGCAACAAGTACCGAAGTTTGAGAAGCTTGTCCTAGGCGATATGCTAGTTTGGCCACTGTAGTAGTTTTACCTGATCCGTTTAGGCCAACTACTAACATCACCGAGGGTTTATCTGCAGCTTTTGTTAACTCTTTGACAGTACCTCCTAATGTTTTCGTTAATTCATCGTTTGTGATTTTGATCACTTGCTGACCTGGACTAAGACTTTTTACTATATCTTCCGCTAAGGCTCTCTCTTTTATACGTGAAATGAGATCTCGAGACACTCGAAAGTTTACATCAGCTTCCAAGAGCGCCATCCTCACTTCTTTAAGAACATTTTCTATATCTTTCTCGGTCAATCGCCCTTTATTACCTAAACGTTGAAACACATCGTTTAATTTACTTGAAAGGGATTCGAACATTCGGTTCTCCTAAATATGTGTGCTTTTTAAAAATAACAATTCTTGGGGAGCCAAGATCATACCTCTGATCAGAGATTGTGTACCCGCTATACGGCTAACACACCCTCCACCAGGTCTGTCATTATTGAAGAAATGAATTTCACACTTCTGATAGCTTTGAAATATTCCATCCTGGTTGGTCCAATAGCACAAATAGTCCCGACAACCTCATTAGGTATACCATATGGGCATAGCACTATACCAAATGGTTGTAATACGTTATCACGATTTTCTCTTCCTATAATAACCTTAACAAGTTCTCCATTTGGAGTTTCCTCAACGATTGTCTGAACTACTGTTCCAGTCTCTAATCCTTCCAGGAAAGTTAGAAGCTTAGAGTTTTGTGAAATTTCAGGTTGCGATAGTTTGTTGCCTAAGCCATGAATGTGTACATCTTTATAATGACCTTCATCCTCTGCTATCAAAATAGATTGAACAACTTCCAGTATGTTCTGCTCTAAATCAGTGAGATTCGGACCTTTAGTATTAATTCCTTTACTAGTCAAGCCTAATGCAACTTTTTTAATCTTGTTACCAGATAGTTCAATCTGGCTTCGATCGATTGGTTCCTTAAACCGTATAATCTGGCGTTTAAGTTTCGTTTGCCCCAGAACAACTATTAGCATAACCACAAATTCTTGTAAGGGAATGAGTTCCAGATGCCTGATCTTCGACACCTTAGCCCTCGGATATGTACTTATAGCCATATTTCCTACGAGATCTGAAAGTGTATTAGCCGCAAGTTTGATTTGTTGTTCTATGTCACGTTCAGACTGTAAAAGACGTTGCTTTACATAGGTTTGTATATGTTGGGGTATATTAGAGGTTGTATTATTTCTCTTAGATTCCACGTACACCCTGTAGGCTTCATCTCGTGGAATAGCACCTGCTGAACTATGAGGGCGACTCAAATAACCAGCCTCCTCAAGTTCTGCCATATCATTCCTGATCGTTGCAGAACTGACTCCGATATCATAATGACCAACAATTTGATCAGATGCGATAGGATTGGCAATTTTTATGTACTCAGAAACAATAATATTCAGTATTGCTTCTTGTCTAGCAGTAATCATTTAACCCACCAAAATAGACTTCGGTATTCTAGCAATAGGACTTCCATATTGTGAAAACATTTCGCAGACATACCCTGACTCAAATGCTCCATATGTAAGATTAATGCCTAGTCTAGCATATAATTGATAGGTGTTATAAGTCTTCAAGTTCACACCTTTATATCTATAGTGTTTAGTAAAAATAATAAAATCAACTTATCATGAGATTCATGGACCGCTAAACATATTGAAACATCGAAATTTAGACTGATATACTCTTTGGAACCAGTCTGTGGAGGGTTTGTAAGAAGATATGGAAATTACATGGCTAGGTCACTCATGTATCAAAATTCAAAGTAGGGGAATAACCTTAATAACAGATCCTTACCCGGCTTCGATCGGCATATCCATGGGTAAACCTAACGCCAATATAGTTACCGTCAGTAACGAAGATACCAATCACTCCTATGTTAATGGAATTACAGGAAATCCTAAGGTGTTATCTGGCCCGGGTGAGTACGAAATAGAGAATTATTACATCAGTGGCCTTGGCACCGACCGATATGAATTTGAGGGAGACACCAGAATAAATACGGTATTTAGTTATAGAGTAGAAGGAATTACACTATGCCACCTCGGTGACATCGGTAAGCCTCTTTTACCCAGAGATATAGAAAGGTTGCGACAATCGGATATACTGTTTGTTCCAGTAGGTGGTGGGTGTGTTGCGGAGAGCTCTCAGATAGCCCAAATGGCTAGAACCATCTCTCCACGGCTAGTCATACCCCTACATTACCAAATGGACAAAATAAAAGTGGAGCTCAGCCCACTAGAAGATTTCCTAAAGGCATTCGAGGTAAATGATCCAACTCCCCAAAATAAATTGACAGCCACCGCCACGAACTTACCTCGGGATCTAGAAGTTGCAATCCTATCCATCTCGTCTAAGTGATAGTTAAAATACTCCACTAAGTTCTATGAGTTAAGACTCCGAATCGAGTTAGGAACTTCCACCATTCCGCTTTCTCTTGTATCTGTATCCAACCAACAATACAAGTGGGGCAAACAAGAGCATCAAGTTAACAGCTTTATGTTCTGTACTTGTTGGGCCAAATGGTAAGTTACAGTCCCCGTTGCTCTCTGGTACCGGTGTAGCCTCAACTATCTCAGTGGGCTCCACCTTCAGAGGAGTCACTGTCGCGGTAGGCTCAGGGGTGCTAGATGGTACGACAGTGGCAGTCGGTTCAGGTGTTACCGTAGGAATTGCAGTAGGTGTTGCAGTAGGTACACCCAAAACAGGAATAGAAACTGAAGTCGCAGTCACCACGATAACTACAGGAGTAGGTATAACAGTAGGAACAATCGTTTGTTGAACCTGAACTGTAGGGGTATTCACAGGTGGAGCCACAGTTGGCGTTAGGGTAGGGGTTGGTTCAACAGGAGTTTCTGTCGCTATGGGTGCCACGGGTGTTGGAAATGCACTGAAAATTAGTATAACGTCCCTACGGACCTTACCACTTTCATATACTAATGTTGTATCAGACCTAACACCATTAAGAAAAAATTCCACAGTTTGGCCAACAAAACTTATATCTCCGGGATCCACAACTAAATTAGTGAATTGGCCATCAATTGTTCCAACAGCAAATGATTCAAAACTACCCAACCGTGCCATTATCTTATTCCCGTCCAGGACATTGTAGCCTGGAATAACAACTGTGCCGGAATAAATGGATGGATAAGCTGTTACTGGAGTTGGAGTTGGTGGCCCAGGGGTATTCGTTGGTGTTGGTGTCGGGACAGGTACAGTTGAAAAAGTCAGGTCAAAGCTGAAATTAACATGCAATTGAACATATTTGTCTGTTTCACTTGCTGTTTCAATGCCCTGCAAATGAAATGTTATAGCCTTACCAACTAAAGCACTCGACTCCGGTGCAATTATAAGAGAGTCATATCTGCCGTCGACAATATAAACAGGTTCAGATTCCCAGTCGTCGATCCTAGCGGTTATGAACATGCCATCGGGTACTGCAACACCATTGGAAGTCACTGCACCACCGTACGCGGATGGGAAGGGAGCAGGAGCTCCTGATTGTGCATTTGCTACACCTATAGTTAGTAAACTACCCATCACAGATACCGCAAGAATTAAAAGCCATCTAGTTTTTGCCATGTTAAACCCTAACTATTTCACAAGTATAAAGATTAAAGTCATGATATTGTGAATGCGTAGCACAAAGAATACAACGACATTAAAGGTCCCTTTTTTCTTAAATAAAAAAAGAGAGGCTCCACTCATATTCAAGTGGAGCCTCTCCATCTTTCCAG
>CAYSLK010000056.1:0-2533 GCA_964431885.1 uncultured Dehalococcoidia bacterium
GCAATAGTACCGCCGATCAGGTTCCCCCATGCACCAGCTACATTCACAGCAGTTCTGGTATGAATAATACCCTTATTTGTTATGACTTTATTGAGTTTACCACTGGTTACACCGAGACCTATAACCTTCGTATTCGTTAAAACTCTCACCTTACCGCTCCTAGTCGCTTGATCCACAAAGGAATATGTTGTGGCTACAGGATCGGCATAGCCTGCCCCTTCTTCCCAAATGCCGATAGCAACACCCTCCAACTCAGCCTCCGGTAATATATCTCTAACTTCCTCAGGCGAGACAGTCGTGATATTAACACCTAATGATTGATTCATGTTTACGTTGCTTTCGGCTGAAGTTATGTCCTCCTCACCAAACAATATAAGTCGACCTGTCTGAATGAATCTGGAATCTCCACCTACCAGATCTGAAAAATTATGGAAAACTTGACTTGCTTCGCGTGCAATACCCACCAATGTAGGATGTTGATAATGCTCTCGAATCATTGCTCCAGATCTTCCCGTGGCGCCTGAGGCTAAATGATTCTTTTCAACCAGTATAATTTCACCTACACCCATACGCGACAAATGGTACGCTATACTCGCCCCATTTACTCCGCCTCCGATAATGACAATATCGGCTGTTACTTCAGACATCGAACTTCCCCTAAACCTAATCCATTACAGATTAGCTAACAAACGATGGCCCATCACGGGCTAACATATCGTAAACAATCTAATAATAATACTTATGTAATCAAACGTTGTAACGCAAGTAATGAAACAATACAATAATGCTAATATTTAAAATAGGGGTTCAAGTATATGACTACTTACAATTTGATATCTGAACGTACAATTAAAACACTTAGGTCTATACCAACACAGTCTCTTATTGATGCTTTAGTTCTCAAAAATTGGCCAATGTCGTATATAGAAGGTGCTCGACCATTAAAACATGGACAGAGAATGGCAGGAAGAGCCGTAACTCTAAGATTTATTCCACATCGTCCAGATATAGCAGAGGACAAGCTACAGGGCGATCAGTCTCCTGAGTATGTAGCCATAGAGCTATGTGGTCCTAACGAAGTCTTGGTTGTAGATGCTATGGGTTTGACATATAGCTCTATCGGCGGTGACATAAAATTTATGCGACTCAAACAACGTAATGCTGCTGGATTAGTAACAGATGGATCAGTAAGAGACAGTAATGCCCTTATTGAATATGGATTTCCTATATATTCAGCAAGTACAACATCTAAACAAGGTCCAGGCGAATGCTGGCCATGGCAGGTAAATGATGCAATCCAATGTGGCGGCACTCTCGTTCGGCCCGGTGATGCTGTAGTAGGGGATGATGACGGTGTTATTATCGTTCCGAGCCAAATAGTGGAGGAAATTGTGGTGATAGCTAAGCAAAGAGAGTCTGTTGAAGAAATAGTTAAATGTCAATTGGAGAAAGAAAACTGCTCACCGGGTAAGTACTATCCTTTTAATGACTTGACATGGGAGCTATATGAAAAACAAACCGGCATGAAAAGACCCTTCTAACAATGCATTAATCTAATTTGTCATAAATCATCAAAGAGGGAGACCGATTTTGGAAATAAGACATCTTGGCAGAACAAAAACTACATTAACCCCCCTAGGTTTGGGATGCGTCACTTTTGGCAGAGAAATAGACGAAAGCACAGCCTTTGAAATTATGGATTACGCCTTTGATAAAGGAATAACATTTTTTGACACAGCTGAAGGCTATGGAGGTGGACAATCTAAGGCAAACCGCAAGCTATTACTAAATTTGGATGACCAGAGAGAGGTAACGACGGAAATCAGTTCATCAGAGAGAATAGTAGGAGATTGGATCCAATCTCGTGATTGTCGACAACACATCACTCTATGTACCAAAATAAGTACAGGAGGTAACAGAAAGAACATTCATACCGCGCTAGATGGAAGTATGAAACGACTTAAAACCGAGTATGTCGACGTACTTAAAATGCATTCATATGACGATGAGGTACCATTACAAGAAACCCTTGAAGCATTGAGCGATACAATGGAAGATAACAGAGTACGAGTCTTGGGATGTAGTAATTATTCGGCAGACCAATTACAAAAAGCTTTAGACATCAGTTCCTTAGAAGGATATCACCGGTTCGAGGTGATTCAACCACCATACAATCTCATCTCTCGTGAAATAGAATCTGAATTGTTACCTCTTTGTAAAAAGCGGAATATATCTGTAACCACTTATAGTCCCCTCGCAGCCGGTTTTCTAACCGGGAAATATAAGCGGGATAGACACCTCATACCTGGAGGAAGCAGATTTGACATAGCTCCATCACATATCGACCTTTATTTTAACGAACGCAATTTTAAGATAATGGATGCTTTAAAAAGGAAGTCCGAAGAATTAAATACCTCAGTTACTAGGTTGGCATATGCATGGTCAATGAGTAATCCAGACATCACATCTGTAATTGTTGGAGCAAGAAATACTGACCACATAGATAGTGCCCTTATTGCGTACCATAATGGGA
>CAYSLK010000057.1:0-3232 GCA_964431885.1 uncultured Dehalococcoidia bacterium
ATTTCGAGCAACCGCCTTCAAAAGGGAACTGAATGAGAGCCTACATCATCAGGCGCCTGCTGCTGATGATCCCGACGTTGTTGTTGGTCAGCATCCTGGTGTTCTCGCTCATCCGCTTCATCCCTGGCGATGTCATCGACGCGATGATGACAACCAGCAGTTATCAGGGTGGTATGGAGTCTCGTGCGGCGCTCGAGCGCGCTCTCGGCCTCGATGTGCCGGCGCACGTGCAGTATGCGCGCTGGATCGGCAACATGGTGCTGCACGGCACGCTCGGGAAGTCGCTGCTTGGCAGCGCCATCACGATCGAGGAGCAGATTCTCCGCAGGTTGCCGGTCACCCTCGAACTTGGCCTTCTGGCCATCGCCATCGGGCTCGTGATCGCACTGCCGGTGGGCATCTACTCGGCGATCCGTCAGAACACGCTCGCCGACTACGCTGGGCGTTCCCTAGCCATCGTCGGATTGGCGACGCCCAACTTCTGGCTGGGTCTGCTGGTTATTGTCTTTCCGGCGATCTGGTGGAACTGGACCCCGCCGATTCGGATGATTGCCCTCTCCGATGACCTGCTCGGCAATCTCGGCGGGTTCATCGCCCCCAGTTTGATTCTGGGCACCTACTTCGCCGCCGCGACCATGCGCATGACCCGCACCATGATGCTGGAGGTGCTCCGGCAGGACTACATCCGCACCGCCTGGTCCAAGGGGCTCAAGGAGCGGGTGATTGTCGTGAGACACGTCATCAAAAATGCCCTCATTCCGGTGGTGACCCTGATCGGCCTACAGCTCCCCATCCTGGTCGGCGGATCCGTAATAATGGAGAACATCTTCAACCTGCCGGGGCTCGGGCGGCTGCTGTTGGATGCGCTCCTGAAGCGGGATTATCCGATGGTCTCCGGCATCAACCTGGTCTTTGCCTCCGGCGTGGTGGTCATCAACCTGTTCGTGGATCTGCTCTATGGGTTCCTCGACCCGAGAGTACGGCACCGGGAGTGAGCATGCTGCTGAAGAGACTAATCAGGGAGCACCCGTTGGGGACCTTCGGGGCGGTCATCCTGCTGGTGTTGATCCTGGTGAGTATCTTTGCCGATGCTCTGGCGCCCTTTCGCTTCGGCGAGATGAACCTGGACAATCGCCTCGCCGATCCGTCAAACCAACATCCGCTCGGCACCGACCATCTGGGACGCGACTTCATGAGCCGCCTGATCCACGGGGCGCGCCTCTCGCTCTTCGTCGGGCTGACGGCGACCACCTTGCATGTGCTGGTCGCGGCGCTGATCGGCGGCACCGCCGGATTTCTTGGTGGAAGATTTGATCTGGTGGTGCAGCGCTTCGTCGACGCGTGGATGGCGATACCGGGGCTGTTGTTGTTGCTGACGATCATGTCGCTGACAGGCCCTGGCTTAGTGCAGATCATTCTTGTGCTCGGCATCTCCTCCGGCATCACCAATTCCAGGGTGGTGCGCAGTGCCGTCATTGCCATCAAGGAGAACGACTACTTCCAGGCAGCCCGGGCGGTTGGAGCCAGCAAGAGCCGGATCTTCTTCCGTCATGTGCTGCCAAATATCATGCCTCCGATCATCATTATCTTCTCGATCACGCTCGGTGCCATCATCGTCGCAGAGGCCTCGCTGAGCTTCCTCGGATTCGGTCTGCCCCCCGATGTGCCCAGCTGGGGTGGGATGCTCAGCCGGGAGGGACGCCAGTACATGACGATTGCGCCGCGCCTGGCATTATGGCCGGGGTTGTGCCTGTCAATTGTCGTCTACGCCCTCAACATGTTTGGAGATGCCCTCAGGGAGCTGCTCGATCCCCGGCTCAGGGGCGGAGAGGGCAGTTACGGCACCGCAAAGATGAAACGCAAACGAGGATTCCTCTCCAGACTGCTCAACCCCTTCTCTTAGCCAGCGGGCTGTCACCGATGACGCAGTCCAAAACATGATCATTTAGACATTATCTTTTAGAAAGGAATACTCATGACTGATTTCAAGGCAATCGCCGCCTCGCTCGAGGAGTGGAAGGAGTACAAGGCGCAGGGCCTGAAGCGAGCTTTGGAGATCGGCAACCGCGGCCCGTTGCGGCTCGGCCCCGACGGAAGGATGGACCAGCAAATCGTACGGGCCTATCAGGCCCAGGGCTACTACGTGTTTGAGGACATGGTTTCGAAAGGGGAGGTCGCCGAGCTGGTGAAGGAGTTCGATGAGGTGCTGGATAACGCCCCAATCAATGAGGGAGGCATCACCGACAGGCACGGCTGCCCCTGTCGGTTCCCCGGGTACATGATACTGACGGACCGGCCGGGAGAGGAGCAGATCGTGACGATGCTGTCCCACCCGCTGATGTACATAGACTCGGCAGTTCGGCTGTACGGGCACCCGAATATTCTCGAGTTGGCGGAAGGCCTGAACGGCACGGACTTCGTGCCCTTTAACGAGACGATCCACCACAAGGGTGCCGGGAACGGGGCCGCCACGCTCTGGCACCAGGATGGGAAGACACACTGGGACGAACAGGGCAGGGCCCTGGAGAACGAGGACATCAAGAGCCCGGCCCACGGGATCAATTGCAGTGTGGCCATCACCCAGGCTACCCCGGAGAATTGTCTCTGGGTGCTTCCCGGGAGCCACAGTTATTGGCGGCTCCACAACGGCGGGAGCTTCCCCCCTATCAGTGACCGACTCCCGGGCGCCGTGCCCATGGTGCTCCGCCCCGGAGATGTTGGGGTGGTGAGCAGGAGCTCTCTCCACGGATCCTACCCGAATCGCTCAGAAGGTCGACGGGTGACGGTGCTGCTCGGATTCCACCGGCGGAGCTCCGCTGTCGGCGTCACCGTCACCAAGAACATCCACGCCTCGATGATCTATGGTCAGGAGCGCGAAGTCACCTACACCGAGGACTGGGTGGACCGACGGTCGAGAATGATCCCGCTGGCGATTGATGCGCGCAGGCAGTGGTACCCGCAGGAGACCCCGTACGTTTACAAGGGGATCACCGACGGGGGCAACACACACTGGGGGCCAGAGGCCCGGGCGGAGATGAGCAAGGAGGGGGATGAGTACTGGACCCGCAACATCACTCTCTGAGCCGGAGGGCCACCGCCACTGAAAGGCGCATAGGGCCGCGCCCTATCAGATCTTTTATCTCCAGACGCCGGTAAGCAGTCTTGCTTTTCATCAGGATCACGATCACTTCTTCCTGACGGAGTACAATCGGACTCATCTCAATTCCTGGAT
>CAYSLK010000058.1:0-19188 GCA_964431885.1 uncultured Dehalococcoidia bacterium
GATATTGAACAGCTAGGTTCAGTAGACAATAATAAGATGCGCATTGAATTGATAGATCGTGGCAAGAATTGGATTAATGTTACCGTTTTGGATGGAGGTACAGGTAAGCCTGTTCCTTGTAGAGTACACTTTCGTTCTCCGGAAGGTGTGCCCTATCAACCACACGGTCATCATAATCAAGTTAACTCTAATTTAGGTACTTGGCACGTCGACGTGGGCGGAGATACACGTTTAGGTCAAATCACCTATGCATATATTGATGGAACGTGTCAGGGTTGGTTGCCTCGCGGCCAAGTGGTAGTTGATGTTGCGCGAGGCTTTGAGTATGAACCTCTGCGAACTGTTGTAAATATAAAACCTGGACAACGTGATTTAACTTTGAGTATTAAACGTTGGACCGATATGAATTCTAAGCGTTGGTATAGCGGAGACTCTCATGTTCATTTCCTGTCGCCCCAAGGAGCTCATTTAGAGTCTCAAGGTGAAGACTTGAATGTCGTGAATTTATTGCAGTCGCAGTGGGGGAGTCTTTTCACGAATACCGAAGATTTCACTGGAACACCCAATATATCTCGGCGAGGGAATAGTATTGTCTACGTTTCGCAAGAGAACAGACAGCACTTTATGGGACATATGATTCTATGGGGTCTTAAGACCCCGGTGATGCCTTGGTGCAGTGACGGATTAAGTGAGGCCGAAATAGGTGGGACTATGGAGACCACATTAAGTCATTGGGCGGATGAGGCTCATGCTCAAGGTGGATATGTTATTAATCCACATTTCCCGTTTCCAAATGGTGAGCCGGCAGCTTTGGTGGCTACTGGCCGCTTGGATGGCATAGAGATGATACGACAAGGTCCTCAAGAGCACATGGAATATTATAGATACCTCAATTGCGGATATAGACTTCCATTAGTGGGAGGAACAGATAAAATGTCATCCGATGTCCCTGTTGGACTCTATCGTACCTATGCAAAACTTCATGAGGACCAAGACTTCACTTATGATAACTGGTGTAAAAATGTCGCAGAGGGGAGGACATTTTTAAGCGGGGGACCAATCATAAACTTGAGTGTTAACGGGGCAGAAATCGGTGATGTCATTAATATATCTGGCCCTGGTATGGTAGAGATAGAAGCTTCAGCCGAAAGTGTGATTCCAATAGAGCGATTAGAAATAGTGCAAGCAGGTCGAGTGGTTGCGTCAACTGAAGTTAAAGGAGGGACGCGCCGATTAGCGATAAAAGAAAAACTGAAAATCGATAGAAACACATGGATAACTGCTAGATGTGGTGGGAATAACTATTTTGGAAGTGAGCATTTAGATGTATGGAATCGAGGTGTTTTCGCACATACTTCCCCAATATATGTAGCGTGTGGTGGCGATTGGTGGATGTATGATAAATCAACTGCTCAATACATGTTGACTCTAATAGAGGGAGATCTTTCTTACATTCGGGAAGGATCTGGTCAACACACCCACGGAAATGTAACTCATCATCACGGCCAGACAGACCATATGGACTATTTAGAAAAGCCTTTTCTAGAAGCTCAGGAAGCCCTCTATACACGCATGAAAGAAATGAGATAGCTCATTTTAATCACCCATTCCGTATGTGAGCTTAATATGCTCTAGTCTTGTCTGAATATTTATACTCTCTCTATTATGGGCAGGTAACTATCCAAGCTGTCTGGTATTAGGCGTTATTTTGTATAAAGTCTTTGAGAAGGCGAGGTTTATATACGGGTTATCAGAGCATAGCCTAGAGAATAACGAAGTTCCCTAGACTATGCTTATGCTAGGATCCTATGGGTATACGAGTCGATTGTACTTTGTCTACTATTGGAAGGGTAATCTCGAGTATTCCATTCTTATAGGTGGAAGTCGCAGAACCTGGATCTACGTTGTGAGGTAATTCTATCGCTCTCTTTGCTGATCTGATCGTTCTTTCTCTCACGACGTAATCGTTAGAATGTTCATTATTCTCGTTGTCTGGAGCAGTCTTCTCTATTCTAAGGATGTTTTTATCCACTTCTATGGACAGGTCATCCGTCAGCTTTCCAGGTAATTCAGCATGAACGATTACATTGCTATCCTCAATACTGATATCGATTGGGATGGCCCGAGTTGATGAATATGCTGCGGGTGTAATATGTGACATCACACTGGGATA
Organism: uncultured Dehalococcoidia bacterium; assembly: GCA_964431885.1. GTDB lineage: Bacteria > Chloroflexota > Dehalococcoidia > Lucifugimonadales > CAUZEB01 > CAUZEB01. Next base: position 2,174 of record CAYSLK010000058.1, read on the forward strand.
TGGACGTATCATTGAACTCAACCTCCTGTCGAAGTAATGCACATTTCTATCCAGGTAAATTTTTTGAAGCAAACTCTTTCTCCTTTCCTAACGTGGTATATTTGAAAATTTATGCGATATGTCTTTTTGTCCGTTTATCCGCTAACTTCGTTAATTGATCTCTTCCACACAACATGCAACGGAGGGAAGTACCGTCTATTTCACGAAAACTTACAATATTTCCTTTACATCGCTTGCATAAAGTCATCTGTACCATTATCTTTCTCCTGTATCATTACGTATTCGTCTATGCAAAGTATATAGATTGATACATGGCATGTCAACTCTAGTGATAGGGAGGGTGCATGTTTTATATACGTAGTCGACTCATAAAGATAAATTACTTCGAGTGTTGTCTTAGCCGTTGAGAAATTTCAACACTAATGAGTTGAATTCCTCAGCTTTCTCCATTTGTGGCCAGTGGCCACATTGTTCGAACACGTGAATATTGACTTGGTTTGTCGTAGCTGCTGAATTATATGCCTGGGACACGGGGAAAATACGATCCTGTGCCCCCCAAATAACCAATAAAGGCATCTTCAATTCCTGTAAACGGTCTGACAATATGTATTTATCTCGTACCCCTCTGATATTGACGCTACTCCGTATTACTTTAACTACTGCCTCCTTGGCTCCGGTAGATGAACGCGTACGTGAGAGATGATCAATTAGATCCGCTGTAATGAAACTCGGGTCATAAAAAACATTCTTTAACATACGTATAGTACTCTTCAATCCTGAGCCTTCTAGAAGCGATCCTAGTAAGGGAACTGAAATTAATCTGAGATAAAGATTGATCTCTTTGCCAAGAGAGGAACTATTCACTAACACTGTTTTGGAAATCATATTAGGATACCGAAGAGACATCATAAGAGCTAAAGAGCCTCCAACAGAGTTTCCTATGATGGCTGGGTTTTCCATATTTAGAGTCTCAATTGTTAGCTTAATGAGTCGTAGTATACGTCCAGGTTCATACTCTATAGAAGGTTTATCAGAGTCTCCGTGTCCAGGTAGATCTAATGCATAGACTTGAAAGTTTTCAGATAATGATCCTATGTTATCTCTCCATGTTATGGAACTTGCTCCAAGTCCGTGAAGTAATAATAATGGACGTCCGTTTCCCTTCATTAGATAGTGTATCTGTATACCCTCAACGGTGATATATCGCGATTCCCAAGAATGAATCATGTCTTTTTACTTAAATATACTATGGATATAATCAACAACAGGAAGGCTATGGAAATGAGATTCATAGATTCCCCTAAAAACACAACAGCAAAAAAGAAAGTAAAAAATGGCCTGAATAGATCTATTTGACTAACTTTAGCAACTCCGCCTATTCCTAGCCCTTCATAAAAGAAAAAGAATCCAATTAAATTGTTGAATAAACACAGAAATGCGAACAGTAATATAGATGTGAAAGAATTTTGTGCAATGTGAAGTAAATGGGTGAAATCAAAATTAAACAAAGTTAACGGCACAACGAGAGGGAGACTAATTACCAATGACCAGCAAATGACTTTCCAGCCGCTCATCTTTTTACCTAAAATTCCTCCCTGTGCATATCCCATTCCCCCAATTACCACGCAAGCCAATAATGCTAAATCCCCCAATCCCATATTGGTAATTGATGAATCACTAGTCAATAACCTAAAAACTGTAACACTGATGAATCCTAATATAGCCATACCCCAAAATTGTCTCGAGGGATTCTCATCAGATAATAGCCCGGCAAAAATTGCTGTTGAGAGTGGTACGGCAGCTAAGACAATTCCGCCATTGCCTGCTGGAATTGATTGCATCGCTATAGCAGTGAAAATCGGGAATGCGAACACCACACCTATTGCTGTAATTACCAGTTTCCGCAAGTCTGATTTGGTAGGTAAGTGTTCAGATTTAAATTGACCTTTGAAGAGAAGAATAAAAAGAGAGGCTATTCCAGCTAAGAATCCTCTCCCAAAGCCAATTTCTAATGATGTAAAATCAGATTGAGTTAAGTGTCTGGTAATTGGTAGTGTGAGAGAGAAGATAACTACTCCGATAAATCCGAGTAGAAACCCGTAATTTTCCCTGTTGAAGTATCTATTCATGCCTATAGGGTAAATTATGTTCTTTAATCTGACAATTAAGAATGTTTAATTTAGTGGGATAGTTCAACATAAATTTACTATAAAAGAGAACCCCTTTTTTTCGAAACTTATCAGAATTCGGTTTAATAAACATTTTAGTTCATAGGGGATATACCTAATGAAGTCCACAAATAATTATGAGTCTATTACAAGGTCATCCTAAAACTAAACCCAAATTTATTTGCATAATCGATAGTCCGTGGAGCATTATCTGTGTCTAAATCTGTGTAAATTTTACCAATACCTTCAGAATAGTTTACCATTTGAGTTGGATTCGGAGAAGAATTCAATATAACAAATGTGGCCCCGGGAGGAGATAAAATATAGCGATTTAGAGAATGCCAGGTTCCTTTTTTCAGCGAGAACCCTTTTGCAGGGTCTATCAGAAATGCTTTTACTTCCCCTGGCAGTGGTACGTCATAAGGGTTTGATGGATCGGTTGGTGGTGCAACTGCAACAGCAGCAGGGGAGCCACTTAGCTGAATAAAGGATTGAGTGACACCAAAATGTCGTTCCATCTCGTCAAATTCCAAATTCTGGTAAGGCTGCCAAATCACTCCAACAGTAGTGTCGCCGTCCGACTTAAAATCCTTTGGTGATATGATACGTCTGTTATCAGGACGGTCATACGAGTCTAATAATTCTCCGTATGGCTTAAAAGCATCCTCGGTCATGGGCTCAATCTTTATGAGATGGACTTTTGTCATTATTATCTCCCCTTATAGAATATCTTGGTAGCGATTAATGCCCCATGGCAAGCTGGCCTACGATCCAGTTTATATGCCGTAATAAAGAATGAAATACTAGTTTCGTGGAATGTGATTATTGATTAGTGAACATAATACCTTATGATCATCGGATCCAACTAGGATGTTACGTTTGTCTTTCAATGTCAAGAAAACCCCTTTATTTCCACTAACATTGTATGCTTTTCCTTTACGACCATATCGTATTCCCCATCCGCCGTAGTCCTTTAGAGGACTGTATGTGAGTGGTTCAGCTTTAGCTATGTTTTCATATTCGAAGGATCTCCACTTCCTGTGAAAGGGTAAGAATTTAATGTACATTCCATGTTTTGTTACTTTTGTATCAAGGCCACAGATGTATAAAAGCGTCGGTAATCCAATTCCAAATCCTATACCGAAAACAATTGCTAAAATAATAAGTGCGAAGTTACTTGTGGGATTATCTCCAAATTGGGTATTCAAAAATATCTGCTGGTAGATGGCCCATATAAATACAGTTTCTATGGTAATACTAGGGGTTAACACTGTAAGCCATAGCCACCATTGGCGAAATCGTTGTTTTTCTGAATAGAGTACCTCAACTTCAGTCATGAAACACACCACATTTGGATAGATAGTCCTGGAGCTGATTAAAATCGGTTATTATTTCATTTTAGCCCCATTAGCCTTGAGAAACTTTTGTATTTCTATCCTGTTCCTTAAGAACTCTTCAGTATCTTTTTCTTCAATAAATGGATTAGGTATGGTCGTGGCACATAAAGCGGTGCAACCGTTCTTGTCTTTGGCATTTATATCGGCACCAAATTCCACGAGAAATTTTGTCATATCCACTACAGCAAAATATGCGGCCCATTGCAGAGGAGTGCCCTGTGGTTGGTCTTTTGCCGTTATTTCAATGTTAGCTCCTTTTTTGAGGAGAAGTTCCACAACGTCTTGGTTACCTATCACTACAGCTAAATGCAACGCAGAGGCGCCTGCCCAGGGGTAGCCTTCGGGAATAAACGATTTGTTAGGATCAGTCCCTGAATTAAGATGCTGCTCAACGGCTGTAACATCAGATGATCCTATAGCATCAAAGATATTATTAGGTATTTTGACGGGTTCCTTTTCCTTACAACCGATAGTTACCGCTGTAAAAATAAAGATAGGTAATAGGAAGGTTAACCCCAACTTCATAGGAGAGACCTCCAATAAATGCTTTTGTGAGAGGATATGGGCGAATGTACAGTCTTGCCCAGAATTCGAGAATTACGCCCATGGGTCCGATTGTGCGACCCATGGGCGCCGGATTTAGGTGTTTAAAATTGTTTTAGCTCTCAGTACGCAGATATAGAATTCCAGCTGCTAGAGTTGTTACCATTAGACCTAAATATCCTATGATTATTACTGGTGCAGTATAATCTACGATCGCTATAATTAGGCCCACAATACCCACTATAAACATCAGACCACCGAGAATCTGATTCAGGTATTTCTGTATACATATACCGATACCAATAATGGCAAGACCTAGCATAGAGATAGCTACACCAGCCCCACCTAGTGCTAGACCCGCCGCATATAACGCACCAGAGGCGGCTTGAGCTCCTTGACTAGCCGCATCAGCGGTTGCAATATACATAGCTGACTCACCGACGACGATTATCATGCCAATGGAGTACAGGATCAAACCGATTTTAGTATAATGTGATCCCGATCCGCCTGCCATTGAATCACTTAGTCCCGTAAAACCTAATACAGACATAAGTAAGCCAAGCGTCCCAATTGACATGAGTACCTTGACAGTTGTTGGATTTTCACCAAAACTGGCGATTGTGCCCAGAGTGTCTCCAAAATCCAGATTTTCTATAGCTACCCCTAGGCCCATGAATCCAATTAGTGTAACAATTGGCGCCACTATTAGGAGTAGGCCTGTTAACATACGAGCAGTCATATTTAACCTCCATATAAAATTTATATAAATATGGACGCCAGCGTAAATTATATTAGAGTAAGCGGTATAGGTGAAATATGCTCAGGTTTTCAGTGGAATAGGGAGTGAGTCGTGGTATAGCTTCGCAACTCTTTTTCCAAGTAACCATCTGCTGTAAACAACAGAACCCCTCATTTTGTAGAGGGGCAGAGAAAAATATTCTGAGACAAACCTAGCTAATAATTGGCTCCGCAGGTAGGATTCGAACCTACGACCCGTCGGTTAACAGCCGACCGCTCTACCACTGAGCTACTGCGGAATAATGGATTAATGATAGCATTTACACCCCTTTTACTACAAGGGATTGGTTACCTGGATGGTGTCAGTCAGGCTAAAGTATTTTATGCATTGAAATCGCAAAATTATTCTATGTCTCCTACTCTAACCTTCTTATCTTGGGCAGACCGACCATAGTGGTAACACCTATAATTGTTAAGATACTTCCGTTAATTAAGATTGCACCTGGAGCTCCAAATACTCCTGCTATTGCACCTATTCCAATGTGACCAACAGGCGAAACGCCTATACTTAGCACCCAGGCACCCATTGCGCGACCTCTTTCCTCGTTAGCGACATTCTCTTGCATGATCATTTTGTAGAGAGTGTCTGCCACTGAGGCGAAGGCGTTTATAGATGCCAAAATGATTAAGAACAATACCCAAATACTTGTGAAAAATAGAGCCATTTGAGTAAGGCCGAATCCTATTGCCGATATAAATGTTAACATACCTTTTCGGCGATAGTTACCAAGGTTTGCTAAGGCAATTAGGCCCAGCGCACCTCCTGCCTGTCTAACCGCAGTCATAACGCCTAGACCGATAGCTCCTACACCTAAAACATCTCGTGCGAAAATAGGCAGTAGACTCTGGTTCGTAAATCCGAAAACTTCCGTCGCTGAAGTCAACAGCATTAGTGTCATTAAGGTTCTATTGCCCCTAATGAGTCTAATGTAGCTTATCAGGTTACTCAGGATTGATTCGCGATTAACAGGTGCGAACTGACCTACATTTTGGGTCAAAAGAAGAATTAAAAAGGCGATAATAAAACATATAGTTATTACGACGTATTGACCCCCTGTTCCGACGGTGGCTATCAATATGCCGGCAAGGATAGACCCAAACACACCACCGATTCTATGGCTGAGATCATTTAGGGATAATGCATTGAGTGCATGTTCCGTACCTACAATATCGTATGTGAATGCCTGTCTCGTCGTGAAAGTGAAGGTCCAGACACATCCTCCAGCCGCTGCTAGCACTAGCACATGCCACACCTCGGCGAGATTGGTGATCAACAGAAATGCCATGGCTAGAGAAACCACACAACCCAGTAATGTTACTACCTGTAACAAGCGGCGGCGATTTAAACGATCCGCGACGGAACCTGAAAGTAATCCTAGGAAAAACATCGGAGCCATTCTTAGTGCTGTTGATAGACCTAACATTACGGGTGAGTCAGTCATATCTAAGACCAACCAGCCAAGGGCGACCTGTTCCATACCTGTTCCGAGTGACTGGAATAGAGTAGATGACCAGAGATGTTTGAAGTCCCTGTGTTGGAAAGAGGTTGCCCAAACCGAATTGGTAGAGAAAAAAGAAATTACAGACATGGCGTCCCGGACGGTATGTTTTTCATTCGGCTAGGATTGTAGCATACCAACGGATATCCATTTCAAGGTATAAAAAGCATGGGTTTCTCATCATCATCCAGAATGACTTGGATCAAAGCTAAGGTTCTGGTAACATCACTCGGATATTGTTCATTTGTATTAACGGGAGATCAAATCTGCCCTTTGTTCAACGGCGTAGGAGTTAACATGATAAGTAGAGACGAGATAAAACAAAGAGTTCAGCTAGAAATTGATAAACATAGCGACGAACTTGTAAGAATCGCTAAAATAATTTTAGATAATCCTGAACCAGGATACAGAGAAGTAAAAACCGCTAACTTGGTAGCGGACAAATTAGGGGAATTAGGGATCCCTTTTCAGGATAAGATTGGAATCACAGGTATCAAGGGAATGATGGATACTGGTAGAGATGGCCCTACGGTTGCTGTAATGGGGGAATTAGATTCTATGAAGGTACTTGGCCATCCCCACGCCGATCCTCTATCGGAAGCAGCGCATGCTTGTGGTCACCATTGTCAAATTGCAATGATGCTGGGTGTAGCTATGGCTCTTAAGCCAGATAGCGTTAAGGAGACATTGTCTGGTCGCATAGCTTTAATGGCTGTTCCAGCTGAGGAATATATTGAGATAGAGTACCGAGATACATTACGAAGACAAGGTAAAATTGAATTTCTGGGCGGTAAACAAGAATTTATTAGCCGTGGCGCTTTGGATGACGTAGACATTGCTATGATGACTCATACAGCGAGCGGAAATGAAGAAGGGAAAATCGCCTATGGAGGTACTAATAACGGTATTGTCGCTAAAAGAATCAGGTTTAGTGGTAGGGCGGCACACGCTGGAGGTGCGCCTCACACAGGGATAAACGCACTAAATGCTGCTAATATAGCCTTTATGGCTATTCATGCCCAAAGAGAAACGTTTAGGGATGAAGACACGATTCGAGTACACCCGATCATTACCGAGGGAGGGATTGCAGTAAGTTCGGTTCCCGCAGATGTTAGAATGGAGACATTTGTTAGAGGCAAAACAATTGACGCTTTTTTATCTGCAAGTAAGAAGGTAGATCGAGCCCTAAGGGCTGGAGCATTGGCTGTCGGTGGGAGTGTAACCATAACTACTTTACCTGGGTACCTGCCTATACGAAGTGACGAAAAGATGCTGTCTATCTATAAATCTAATGCAGCTGACCTTGTTGGCGATGATAAATTAATGAGGTTAGTTCATAGAACTGGCTCCACTGATATGGGGGATGTTTCTCAGATAATGCCTGTTATACACCCGTATGTTGGGGCAGCCACTGGGAATGCCCATGGTAGTGATTACATAGTAAAAGATTACAATTTGGGTGTGTTAATACCAGCTAAGGCAATGGCTATGACTGTGATTGATCTTCTGTATGACGGGGCTAAGTTAGCCAGAAATGTCAAGTCGAATTATGTGGCCCCACTGGATAAGAAGGAGTATCTTGCATTAATGAGAGGCGTATTACGTGAAGACACATACACAGAATGATCTATTAGTATAAGAATTTTTAAGGACTCTTGAAATGACTAATATAGAAGAAGTCAAAGCCATAGTGAACAGAGCTATTGATTCACGTAGGGAATGGATGATCTCTGTTAGTAAGGAAGCACTATTGTGTCCTGAGACAGGCTTTCAAGAGTATCAAACGGCTAAACTTGTAGGACAAAAATTAGAAGAACTTGGGATACGCCACGAGAAAAACATAGCTTTGACTGGTTTAAAGGGCTATTTAAAGGGAAATCTAGAATCTCCGACTGTCGCGGTAATCAGTGAATTGGATGCACTCAGAGTTCCCGGGCACCCTCATGCTGATGCCACAACGGGGGCAGCACATGCGTGTGGACATCATTGTCAAATCGGAATGATGTTGGGTGTAATATGTGGGCTGAATATACCGGAGGTCAAGGAAACTTTATCAGGTGATGTAGCCTTTGTGGTGGTTCCTGCTGAAGAATTTATCGACGTTGAATACAGATGGAACCTTCATAAGCAAGGGAAAATAGGCTTAATGTCTGGTAAGCAAGAGTTTATACGACTAGGAGCATTTGACGATATTGACATGGCTATGATGGTTCATACTTCTTCATCACAGGCTGATCTGAAGTTTTCATTAGGTGGTACAAGTAATGGACACGTTGTCAAATACATCAATTTTATAGGCAAAGCCTCTCATGCCGGTGGAGCACCACATTTGGGTGTGAATGCGTTACAGGCTGCTATGGTATCTTTGAATGCAATCAACGCTCAAAGGGAAACGATGCGAGACCAAGACACTATCAGGCTTCATGGAATATTAACTAGGGGAGGCGCATCCGTTAATTCCGTCCCTGCTGACGTTCGTTATGAAGGACGTGTACGTGGTAGAAATTCCGAAGTAATAGAAGATGCGAATATTAAAATGGACCGATCTATTAAAGCTGGAGCGTTGGCACTGGGCTGCAAAGTTAATATTACTACGATACCAGGTTATATGCCGATAATTAACGATGAAGGATTGATGGAATTATTTAAGGGGAATGCTAGTGATCTTGTAGGTGGGTCCAATGTAGCCGTGTATCCGAATAATAGGAATGGGGGTGGTTCTACTGATATGGGAGATTTAAGTCAAATAATGCCAGTAATACATCCATATACTAGGGCAGCGAGGGGCGCCGGTCACAGTATAGACTATCTTATAGATGACTATGATCAGGCTGTAGTTACTCCCGCGAAGTCTTTGGCTATGACAGTAGTTGATTTATTGTATGAGGGTGCTGGTAAAGCAAAAGAGGTTAAGGAAAGAGGAACAAGTAAGATGACTAAGGAACAGTATTTAAAGCATCAGAACCAAAACTTAACTGAAGAGATTTACGAAGGAAAATAGATTTCACATTCCGTTTGATTCAAGCCGTGAACCACTTCGATAAACTTTCCCCATTAAGCTTTATCCATGCTATGTTCAGTCTAATTTGTTCCAACGATTGAAGTACACTACGATGTGCAGATGGTACGGGGTTATCCGAAAAGAATTTGTTAACGTCATCCAACTGTTCTTCAGTCGTGAAGTTGGAAGGTATGGAGGCCAGTCTCATTATTGCGAAACCGCCAGCACCGTAGCGTCTGTCATACTCATTCCAGTTTTCCTTAAGGAACTCCCACGCAATGTCTCGCCCAAATCGATTGCGGGCGACTAGAGCGACAACAGTAATGGCATCTTGGTACCTTATGTCTTTTGACAAAGAACGCTCCAACGTCTCTTCTAGAAGGGATTCATCTGAAAAATTAGTGAGAGCAGTAATCAGTCTTAACTTTTCCTCTTGGCGATCAGTCTGAATTTGGTTATTCCAGATTTCTTCATAGGTTGATCCAGTTCCACGCTTTGCTGCGAGATTGAAGACCACTCGCCTAATATCCGGATTAACTGAAGAAGGGTCTTTGGTATACATTGCAAATTTAGCGACTGCTTCCCCCAGAGTTTTGTCGTCACCATATTTGCCTAGTTGCGCTAACACAGTATTTCTGAGGAGTGAATCTAGATGTCCTTCCCCTGATTTCGGATTCCAGCCGACTGTATCAGCAGTGCCGCGGAAAATGTCCTTAGCAAAATTGCAGAATTCATTGTAATATGGTTGGCCCCATAGTAGGGAATCGATATCAGATAGGTTGGCAGCCAGGTCTGAAGATACTGAGGCATTGTTTTCCCCTTTGTAGGCTTTCGCTATTTCTAAGAATTCGGTTCCTTGTATATAACCCGCTCTCGATAATGCGTAAGCATCATTTTGAATTCCTATCCTATCAGGCGCTGAAATAGAACGATCCTTAATTGGTATTGATAAGCGTGCCAAGTCTTCACTGGAATAATGAACTCGGTAAAAGCCAGTTTGGAAATAATTAACCTTTAGCCAATTAGTTTTGGTAGTAGACGGTGGTATACACAAGGTGAGGGTTTTATCGGTCATAAGGACATTAGTTTGATCTTTATACGTCCCATCGCCTTTTATGTTGATTGGAACTTGCCATAATTCATCATTACTTTGGTCATTTCGCTCTAAAATATGTTCATAGACGAATTTTTCTTGTGATAATTTAATACTTGATCCATGGGTGATGTCTACGTCAATAACAGGATGACCTCCCTGTTTTGTCCAGGTGTCCATTATACTTGCCACAGGTTTGGCTGACGCTTTAGCTAATGCATCCCATAAATCTCTAGTTCTTGCGTTGCCATATGCATTAGAGTTGAGGTACTCATGTAATCCAGAACGGAAGACTTCTTCTCCAAGGAATTGTTCTAACATTCGTAATATAGATGCACCTTTACTATAACTAATGGCGTCAAACAGTTCCCCAATTTCAGATGGGTTAGAGACTTGTTGTTCTATTGGATGAGTATTTCTCAATCCATCTAATGTAAGACCTTCGTTAGTGTCAGACGTTAAGAACTGGGTCCACATTTCCCACTCAGGAAAAACTTCGTTGGTTATCTTGTCTCCCATCCACGAAGCGAAACTTTCGTTCAACCAAAGATCATCCCACCAATCCATGGTTACTAAATCTCCGAACCACATATGTGCCATCTCGTGTGCGATGATTGTTGCCACAATCTGTTTTGTCCCGGCTGAACTATTCCCTTCATCTACTAACAATGCGGTTTCTCTGTAGGTTATAGCTCCCCAATTTTCCATAGCTCCAGCGGCAAAATCTGGTATCGCAATGTGATCTAGTTTTGGGAGGGGATACGTTATGCCAAAATAATGATTAAAGTGATCCAACATCTTAATTGAAGTATTCAGGGCAAATTCCCCCTGGCTCTCATTGCCCTTAGTAGTCCACACTCTCATAAGAGTTCCATTTTTAGAATTCTTCTGGACGCACGCCATATCACCAACAATGAATGCCAAGAGGTATGTCGACATAATCGGCGTCTCCTGGAATTTCACGGTTTTTAGATTCTCTGCGGTTACTTCAGTACTTAATATTGGCATATTTGATATCGCTATCAAGTTCTGCGATATGTTCAAGTTGACTGCAAATTTAGCCTTAACGGCCGGCTCATCCCAACATGTGAAAGCTCTTCGAGCATCAGTAGCTTCAAATTGTGTCGAAGCTAAATAACTTTGCTTGCCATTTTTATTTGTGTATTCACTTCGATAAAATCCTCTTAATTTATCGTTCAATTCACCGGCAAATGATATGTAAAGCTTTACCGGGCCGGGTGGAAGAGGTGATGAAAACTTGAGGTCCACCGTCTCTTTATCGGAATCGAATTCCACGTTTTCTGGTATTCGTGTGCTGTCATCCTGTAAGGTTAAGTGACAGTCGTCTATAGTTATATCCAGTGCATTTAAGACTATGGAAGCAGTGGAGTGAATTATTTCTATCTGGATATATTCATATCCCGTGAATCTGAATGTATCCAGATTAGGAGTCAAGGTTATATCGTATTTTATGGGTTTAACATTATGTGGTAAAAGCACTTTGTCACTTTGTTCCATTAGACTATCTCCATTCTGAACCAGGTTGTACGGCGTTCATACTTAAAGGTTTCGTTATGGGTATTCCTTTTTTAATTACGATCCTGTCCATTTAGGTTTCCTTTTCTCGACAAAAGATCTAGGTCCTTCAATCATATCCTGGGACTGTAAAACTTTTAAGAATTCACTATATTGGCCCTCGATCGCGATTTCAAGTGGCGAATTGAGTCCCTGGATAGCCATTTGCTTACTTGCCTTTACGGCTAAAGGGGCCAATTTCAGTATGCGTTTAGCCCAATTCTGAGCTGTTTCCATTAACAAACTATATGGCACAACTTCGTTTACGAAACCTAATTGACTGGCTTCTTCGGCTGTAATTCGTTTGGCTGTTAAAATCATAGCCATGGCCTTCTTGAACGGTATATTTCTTGGCAGACGATGAACGCCTGTGGAAGCCACTAAACCTAATGTAGGTTCAGGGAGTCCAAACTCAGCATGGTCCGCGGCTATAATTAGATCGCATGCAAGCGCCAATTCAAATCCGCCACCGAGCGCGTAACCGTTTACAGCAGCAATTATGGGCTTATTAATAGATAAATTACCGGTGATACCGCCTAAGGGGATTTCATATTCGTACGGATTAGCTTTCTCTTCGGCTGTATAACGGAGATCATTCCCAGAGCTAAAGGCTCTTTTACCGGTCCCTGTCAATATGGCTACTAAAATGGTATCGTCTTGTTCGAAGTTGATGAAGGCCTCGTGCATTTCCAGATTTGCTGCTGGATGTAAGGCATTTAGAGACTCTGGTCTATTCATGGAAATGGTTACAATACGATCGGATTTTTCGTAGGTAATATACCGATATGACATAGCTACTCCTTGCGTTATCTTGATTGCCCTCCAGATTCGCATGTTCTTTTAAAAAAGGAATTAATTTCTTGCAAGTTGGAATGTTTAGTCCGTCCTGGCGACACCCCATTTTTCGTTGTAGGAAACTTCTTTAACCGGTTTTCGTTTGCTCGGACCATATGACTCCTCACCGGTCGGATAGCCAATTGGAAGAATAGCCGCGATATCAACATTCTCTGGTATACCTAGTAAATGTTTGATTTCATTTTCGTATCTTCTATGGAGCGTAGTTAAAACACTACCTATATCCAATGCTCTGGCTGCAAGTAAGATGTTCTGTACAGCAGGGTATATGGACGATCCTCTAGTTAATGTCAATTTAGATCCGTCGTGTTCAACACAGGCCAGTATTAAAACTGGAGCTTGGTCTAGGTGATCGGCTAAATAGGCTGCAGATGATTTGACTTTAGAATCTATGTTAAGTGTTACAGTAGCGCTATCACCGTAAGCCAGTTCCCATGCCTTTGAATAGTAAGACCCGATAGACGTCTTTACCTTCGAATCTCGTATTATGAGGAATTTCCAGGTTTGTTGATTAGCCCCACTAGGGGCTCTGATAGCAGCCTCTAAAAGAGTATTAACTATTTCGTTTGGGATACTGTCAGCTTTCAGCTTTCGGATTGCCCGTTGACTGTGTATTGCTTTAAATATGTCTCTTTCCTGTGTCATAAGTTAATACTCCTAATTAATCGAGGTCTAAGATATTAAAGATAGAACAGTGAAATACCGTTGGGCTCGTATGCAATCCATCCCTACGCCTACAGAGGGTTTTGGGAACGGCGTTGAATTTGAATAATTTGTTCAATTTCTGATACAGCTTGATCGAGTTTTCCATGATGATTGACGACTACATGGTCGAATTTGTATGCTTCTTTTAGTTCCTTATCGGCTGTCTGCATTCGCACATCGATATCTCCAGGGGATTCTGATTTGCGGTTTGTTAACCGAGTTAGTAATACATCTACGTTAGGCGGAGATAGAAAAATCAAAATGGCGTTCGGGACAATCTGTTTGATTGTTGCGGCCCCTTGAATATCCATTTTAATTATCACAACCCTTCCATTTTTGAGAGCATTTCGAATGGGTCTCTTAGGGACACCGTAAAAATTGCCGTAAACTTTGGCCCATTCCAATAGTTCGTCAGATTGGATCATGTCAGAGAATAAATCATGGCTGACGAAAATATAATCCACATTTTCTATTTCATCCTGTCTTTTTATTCGTGTTGTAACCGTAGTAGCGAAAAAGTAATCTTGTACCTTAGTTTTCATACATTCCACAATTGCGTCCTTACCTACGCCTGACGGACCAGATAAGATCACTAAAAGGGAGTTGTTGTTGTTTAGATGGCCCAACTATATTCCTTTTAGGCTTGAATACTTAAAAGTGAATCCCAGAAATTGGGGTACGATACACTTGCAGCTTCGGAACCTACGATAGTGGTGTGGCCTTTAGACAATAGACCAGCTATCCCTAAAGTCATTGATATGCGATGGTCAGCGTGACTAATACATTCGGTACCAGAAAGATATTTACCTCCCTGAATTTCCATACCGTCAGTTAATTCGGTCACGTTTGCTCCTAATTTACGTAGTTCCTGTACGGTGCAGGAAATACGATCAGATTCCTTCAATCGAAGTTCCTCTGCATTTCTGATGATCGTCTTGCCTTTGGCGAAACAAGCAGCCAAGGCTAGTATGGGTATTTCATCAATGACCCGTGGTATAAGTTCTCCACTGATTTCAATGCCCTTTAGTTCTCCTGATTCAATGAAAACATCACCACTAGGTTCTCCAGCCTCTAACGTTTTGTTTTCGATTCGGATGTTTGCTCCCATTGCTGTCAAGATGTCGAAGAGACCTGTTCGAGTTGGATTTAGTCCGACTCCCTTGATACACAGTGAAGCATTTGGATGGCAAGTAGCAGCTACGATCCAGAAAGAGGCACTACTAGTGTCGCCTGGAACCCTTATGTCAGTGGTGGTTAAATCGGACTTTGTGATTTGAATCATTGAGTCTTTTCTTTGAATATTTGCTCCCATTGCCTTCATCATGCGTTCGGTATGATCACGTGCGGCTATAGGCTCGTGTACTGTTGTTTGACCATCAATATTTGCGCCTGCTATAAGCAGGCATGATTTTAGTTGAGCACTAGCCACTGGTAGGTGATATTCTATGGGCCTTAGTTTAGCTCCTCTTATCGCTAGAGGTGGAAGAGAGTTGTCTTGTCGGCCTGTTATCTTAGCTCCCATTTTAGACAAAGGCACGATAATTCTACCCATGGGCCGTTTGTTTAAGGATTGATCTCCGGAAATGACACTGAAGAACTCTTGAGATGCCAATAATCCAGTAATAAGTCTCATTGTAGTACCACTATTGCCAGCATAAAGTACTGAATTAGGTTCATGTAATCCTGCGGTACCTGGACTACGTATGTTTAGACATGTTTGTGCTCCAATGCAACATTTTGTTAGCTCTTCAATCTCGACTCCAATTCCTCGAAGACAGGTCAGCATGGATAATTTGTCATCACCCTCACAGAAGTTTGATATGTGAGATTCTCCGATAGCCATTGAATTTAGAAGCGCAGCTCTATGTGCTATCGATTTATCGCCATAAAGCTTGATAGTTCCACTTAATTTTTGTGAGTAGTGGATTGTACGTGTCATGTTACAGAGTCTATTACCTTTTATATTTCCAGTCATGCTTCGTTTTATCACTACCTGTTAAGTTACGATACTTATCAAGAAGCCTGGTTCCCATAAAGGCGGCCGCCATTGCCTCTCTTGCATTAGGTAGCGATGTTTCATCAGTCTCAACCACCGCATCAGCTTGCAATCTAGCTCTTGCTTCCCAGGCCAGGATAAATTGTTCTAATAATTCTTCACTTCTGTCATTAATTAAGTTTCTGTATGAATACAATTCAAGAATTAATTTGTCGAGCCAGGTTACTAATGCTTCCGGATTAGACAAACAAGCGGTCTCGTTATCTTGCGGATCGTTTCCGGCGAATTTAGAGAAGTCGCTAAATTCTGATGATGCTAGTTTGTGCATCTCCCTCCATGATTCGCTCTTTGATGTGGTCGTTACTAGTGCTGATGACATAACAATTGGGAGATACGTCATTGCTGTCGCGTAACTGTCGTGTTCATGGGGGTCCAAGAAGAGTGGCTCCGCTCCCAATAATTCCACCATACCGACGACAGTCCTGACAGCCTGCTGGTTCGCAGATTCGTTGGGGATGACGCAATATTTCCCACCCGTAAAAGCGGTAGCCGAGGCGTCTCTAATGTCATCCAATGTGTTTTTTAATAAGGGGTTTCCGCCTATGAAATATTTATCTGATGGGAGGTACTCGTTAGCCCAGTCGTTAACCCTTACTTTAGTTGAGCACGTATCAGTGATAACAACACCAGGATCAGCGATAGAACCAAGTACATCAAGAAATTCTCTTGTCTCTGTGATAGAAATGTCGAGTACTATTAGTTTGGCGCCCTCAACTGACGAACGTAAATTCGTAATGGACTGATCTATGGCCCCCATATCTTTTGCTAAAGATAAATTCTTCTTTTCAGCTGAAGTACCGATAATCTCAGTATTCTTTAACTTAGCTGCACGTAAAGCTAGACCTATTGATGTACCGATTGGTCCCATCCCAATAATAGTTATTCGATCCAACACATACTCCTTCGAATTTCGAAAATCCAAAAAGTTTAATAAATGCTTTATAAGCTCATCATACTAGATATTTATGATGACCACTTTTGATTATAGCAAATAATGAAAGTCGCTCGACCTCGTTTACTACAGGATAAGTAACATTAAATGGGTTGTGTGACTAGTATTATGTACTCAAGCGTTAGGGTACACGAATATATTGTATGACGGAACTATTAATTGACTACTAATTCTTCATACTAAATATGCGAATCTTTAGGGATTAGAATAGGCTTAATGGTTTATATAATGCATAGTTCCTGAAATGCAAAGTGGCTTGGCTGATACGCCAAGCCAATTTAGAATTCAGCTTAGTATACTGTTTAATGGCCGCCGCAACCGCCTCCCCCCCCACCGCCCACGAAAAAAACTGCCAAGAAGCAAACCCAACCGC
>CAYSLK010000059.1:0-5850 GCA_964431885.1 uncultured Dehalococcoidia bacterium
GTGTTGTTGTATCTGTTGGCGATGGTTTAGGGGTAGCTGTAGGCTCTGGTGTAGGTGTTGCGGTAGGAGCAGGTGTAGGTGCAGGAGTAGGCGCAGGCGTAGGTGTAGCAGTAGGCGCTGGTTTAGGTGTAGCAGTAGGCTCAGGAGTTTCGGTATCCTCCGCGCTTTGATTGTAGTAACCACTTTGGATTGTAGGGAAAAGTCTCTGCTGTGCAGTGGCTGTGGGTGTTGAATCATCAACTACAGCTTCTTCACTAGAGTCCTGGGGTGCTGAATCGCCTCCACCTCCACACGATATTAAGACCATTGAAGTTATGGCAATTAACGTGATTAGTAAAAGTTTACTGATCTTCATTTAAAAAGCTCCCTTAACATGAAAACTACCGCCTGTAAATTTCTGTTTCATAACTTAATGGAAATTTACAGTAATGGCAAATTATTAGGATGCCATACATAGGTCTTGGACAATTGGAATATAAATTTTGTGACCTTAGGTTATACTAATTTAATATTGAAGGGCAAATTGAATAAAGATACCGTTCGCTGGAGGAAAGTATGGGATCCAAATCATTATTTACTCTCCCCGGAGCATATGAGTGCGATTTGTCGTCGAGCGAAGACGGCTGGACTATGGCAGCAATCTGTCTCAAAGACGTGGATGGCAAATTCATAAAGAACATGGATAACGATCGCGAATGGGAGAACGCCAAAGTACTTTTGTATGACGACGTAACCTATGAAGAATGGAACCAGGCGTTTGTTTCTCTTAGGGCAACCCTTGAGATAATAGAAAATCGGAACGGAAAAACGAGGATAAAATACTCGGTTTCCGCTGAACAATTTTCTGGAGTGGCTATTTCTGACGGATCTGAGAGCGTAGTCTTATGGACTTCACTGGACAATGGTTGTTGGACTGTCCACTTGTATGAAGGTGGATTAGAGTCAAAAGTTATATACAGCGGTGATCACGTTCTTCTTTCTCCTTCAATAGCAATTGGGGGTGATGGTAATCTCTGGTGTTCATGGGTCTCTCATGACTCTTCTGGTGATTCCATACACATATTGGATGTTAACGAGAACAAGAAGTTTAGTCTGGTGGGACGTTATCCCTGTCTGTCACCAACCAGAGAAGGTATATCCGTTTGCTTTGAACGTTTGGTAGAAGAAGAGTCACATATTTATTTTTCTATTTTGTCAGATGAAGATTGGAGCGTCCCTACACTCTTATCTACCAGGAATCCTTTGAATTTTCAGCCTAAAGGCATTATGGACTCCCAGGGGCGTATGTTGGTAGCCTGGGAATCTTTGCCATCCTGGGGATTTGATGTTCGTGTGGATCTTGAGAGATCGATTGAGTTGAGATGTGTGGATATAGAGAACGGACGTGTTTTTGACGGGCCCGGTACAGAGAACGGAATGTTGCCGATACCTATAAGATCATTTCTTCCCGGTATGGGACGATGGAGCAGCGACGCATTATCTAACCCGGACGCTCTTTACCCTGAAGGGATAAACATGACACCGTCTAATATGAGAATTGTACGTATCGATGAAGACTTGGTATGCACTTTTCGCATGTTTGAGCCCGATTTAAGAGAGATAGGCAAACCCATGATGGTCGAAGGAGGTCTTAATCCGGATGTTGTAAGAATTCCACCCAGAGAGGGCTGGTATCTATGTTCCACCCGTTGGAATGGTGAATCGTGGTCCTATCCGCAGAGGCTATCGGAAACAGTGGGATTTTCATACCCGCCATATGGTATTGCTGCTGACCAGGAAAATTTGCTAATAGCAGGCCACTCCTACAATCCTCATCAGATGCCCCCGAGAGACCATCGCATTGAGGTTTTGTTGGTCGATGAAAGACAACCTGAGATGCATCATGGTCTTGAAACTTTTGGTGCGGTGCCACTTCCCAAGTTTAATCCCCCTACTCAACCGCCCGATTTGCCTAATGGCCCGGAAGGAATGCGTTTAATATTCGGTGATCTCCATGATCACAGTTCACATTCATCCTGCTTCCCTGCCGTAGATGGTAGCGCACCAGATAATATAAGACTGCAAAGAGACTTCCTTGATTACGAGATACTTTGTATAGCAGATCATCATCGCATCTCAGACGTTGATTATAGACAACGATTAGATCTCATAGAACGTGAGGCAAATACGGGACATGTTCCTATATATGCTCTCGAATGGAGCAAGTTGCCCTGGCAACATATCAACTTCTATTCTTATGAAAAGGAGATAATGAAACATCTACGACAGATTCTGCTTTCCAGTATAGATGTTCACTTAATGTTCAATGAGATAGTCGATAAGTATGGCGGCAAGGTTACGGCTATGAGACACTTTCATGGATACGGTAGACAGAGAGAAGACACCCATACATATCTTTACGACCCGCGAATAGAATGGGGAATGGAAGTACTTAGAGGTAGAGGAGACGCACTTGCAACCATAGACGGTATGGCAGGAGGTCTGTCTGAATTCCCATTTCCCGTGAATTTTATAGAATGGAAAGGCGCGAAATTAGGTCTTATAGGTTCGTCAGATCATCATCAGACAAAACTGGGGGCATGTGTGACTGGTTTCTGGGTCTCAGAACTCAGCGGTGAGTCAGTTTTTGATGCTTTACGTGAAAGAAGAACTATAGCGTGTGCAAATGGGAAGCTTGCAATGTGGACGAGGAGCGGTAAGACTGGTATGGGTCAGGTAGGTGAGGCCGAATTACCTGTTGAGATCAATGTCGCTGTGGCATCGCCCCTCCCTATTGAGAAAGCATCTCTCTGGAGCAATGGTAAGTGGATCCAACATAAGAAAGTGCAACCGGGAGAAATAGACTTCAGCTTCATTGATCACGATGCCAGAACAGGTGAGAATTATTATATTGTCCGGGTCCAAACTGAGACATCGGTACTATTTCCTAAGGGCCCTATTATTGGGTATTCTTCTCCTCTGTGGTTGAAAGTTAAATATATACCCGGGCGCAAAGTAATGTATAAATCATAATCTGACATCTTTTGTAAGGATAGTTAAATATGAGCGTCATGACAGTAACCGGGCAGGTAGAAGCGAAAACTTTGGGAGTCACAACGATCCATGAACATCTAATTTTTGACGGTTCCAGGAACTATGAACCGTCCGATGATCCGGAAATACGTAAGATGGCGGAAAGCCCACTTCGTATGGATACTGTTGGATGGGCTCGAAAATTTGGTTACCGCCATTTGGATAACTGTAAACGATTAGACGTAGAAGAATCCATCGAAGAGATAACATACTTTAAATCGGCTGGTGGTCGGACGGTTGTAGATCAAACTCCTGGCGCTACTTGTCGTGATCCGAAAGCTTTACGTACGATCGCTGATGCCACAGGGTTAAATATAATCATGGGTGGTGGATATTATGTACAGAGTGCTCATCCCGAGTCACTCAAAGAACGTAGTGTCCAGGATATAGCCGATGAATTGATTCGAGAGATTACTGTAGGAGTGGATGATACCGGTATACGTATGGGTATTATCGGTGAAATTGGCACAGACGATCCATTTACATCTGCTGAAGAGAAAGTGCTTAGAGCATCGGCGATAGCCCAGGCTAGCACCGGTACACCGTTATCAGTTCATCATAATATATGGGGTCGCCATGGTCCTGGGATTTTGGATATTGCAAAAGAGGAAGGTGCCAATTTAAAACATACACTAATTGCACATGTCGATCTTGATGCACGGTGTGATGTCTCTTATTATGAAGAAATTGCAAGTAGAGGTGCCTATTTGGGATTCGACACTTTTGGTCAGACAGACGCTTATCAATATAAAAATATTCAGAGACCTGGCCGAGTATATGCAACTGACTACGAGAAAGCAGAAAATGTGGCTAAGGTTGTGGAAGCGGGATATTTGGATCGGATTGTTTTAGCTATGGATTTAGCCGTTAAAACTCAAGTTAAACGGTACGGAGGTTTCGGGTACGACCATCTTTTGGATTGCGTGGTACCAATGTTTAATGCGGTTGGGTTGACTGATGAACAAATAAAAGTGATGCTTGTGGATAATCCAGCTAGGTTTCTTGATAATACCGAAATATGATATTAACTCCCCTACCCGTTTAGTGACTTCGTCTCTTTTGTTACGGAATATCAATTGTTTAAATATTAAGGATAGTGAAAAATGAGTGTTATGACGGTCATGGGACCGGTTGAAGTAGAAACATTAGGAGTGACAACGATCCATGAGCATCTGCTTTTTGACGGTTCGTGGAATTACACTCCATCAGCTGATCCAGCAATACGTGAGATGGCAGAGAGTCCGCTTCGTATGAATACTATTGGATATGCACTAAAATTTGGATATGCTCATCTGGATAACTCTCATAGACTGGATATAGATGAAGCCATAGAAGAGGTAACATACTTTAAATTAGCCGGTGGCCGAACGGTTGTAGATCAAAGTCCACCTGGTCTGGGTCGTGATCCCAAAGCCTTACGCAAGATAGCCCAGACTACAGGATTGAATATAATCATGGGCGGTGGTTACTATGAAGAAAAACGACACCCGGAGTCGTTAAAAGAACGTAGTGTTCAAGATATAGCGCAAGAATTGATTCGAGAGATTACCGTAGGGGTAGATGATACCGGGGTGCGTATGGGAATTATAGGAGAAATAGGCACAGGGGATCCCGTCACCGCTGGTGAGGAAAAGGTACTTAGGGCTTCAGCTATAGCACAGGCGAGCACTGGTATACCACTTTCCATTCATCATAATATATGGGGTCTTCATGGACCCGGAGTTTTAGCTATTGCGAAAGAAGAAGGTGCTGACTTAAGGCATACACTACTTTCCCATGTCGACCTTGATGCCAGATGCGATCTTTCGTACTATGAGGAAGTTGCCAGCACTGGGGCTTATTTGGGATTTGATACTTTTGGTCAGACCGATGCTTATCAATATAAAAATATTCAGAGACCTGGCCAAGTATATCCAACCGACTATCAGAGAGCGGAAAACGTTGCCAGGGTAGTAGAAGCTGGATATTTAGATCAGGTAGTTTTAGCTATGGATCTTTGTACGAAAACTCAGGTTAAACGATACGGAGGTTTTGGATACGACCATCTTTTGGATTGTGTGGTACCGATGCTCAATACGGTTGGGTTAACTAATCAACAAATAAAAGTGATGCTTGTGGACAATCCGGCCAGACTTCTTGATAGTTTGGAAGTCTGAATACGAGGTGAAAATATGAACTGGCGCAAATTTATTTGCATATTTCTTTTAAGTGATATTGCTCTTATTTTTTTGGGTACTATATATATGACGAAAATAAGAGACGGAGAAGCGCCTGGTGCTCTAATATACGTGTTAATAACCTTTATTTCTCTCACCTGGGCATGGAGATTTTCTAGAATACAGGAGAAAGGTATCCCGATAAATTGCCCGGAGTGTGGTAAACGACATAGAAATTTTAAGGCCGAACAGTGTTCGGGGTGTGGAGCGTCACTTAATGAGGATTGATTTTATAGGAATTGTTGTCTGGTAATTAGTTGAAATTAGTTTGAGAGTATAACCGATTTGGTTGTATGTAATATTTGTCACGTACTAGGATATATCCGAGAAAATATAATGTACAATATATAGAACTGTACGGGAATCGTTGTTAATTAAGAGAGGCTGATATGGTTAAATCTAATTCCAAGAAGGAAAAGCAAAAGGAAGTAGTAGAACAAGAAGAAACGACAGACGAATTCGTCGCGCGAATAAATAAAAAAGAATATGATAAGCGTAGCGGAACGAGAAGGCGAGTCGGTCAACATCACCGTTAATCAGAATCCCAGATATATGAAACATC
>CAYSLK010000060.1:0-5218 GCA_964431885.1 uncultured Dehalococcoidia bacterium
TATTTGGTGATCCGGCCCCGGGAGAAAAGTGTTGGAGATCAAAGCTTTGGGTCTGGGTTGACCAGAAGACTAATGTGGGGGCTTCTTCCCCGGACAGGACTCGTAATCCACCAAGCCCGCTTCCTTGAGCTGCTTGAGCCCCCTGAGCTTTTGGTCCGGTGAAATGCCCAACCTTTCAAGCCTTTCATACGGGGATTTCACTTCCCACTGCGTCGGCGCGTGGCGGCGGCAGTAGCCCCACGCACGGGGTTCCTCAGTGTTCCCTTTGCGTGAGTAGAGGGCGGGTATGTCGTGGAACCTGCAAGTGGCGCAGGTTTCGAGTGTGTCGTTGATCGTCATGGTCTTTCCTTTGGTTCTCGGTTTGAGGTTGTCAGTAGGGTCTTCATTTCCTCGAAGCTCCAAGAATGATGGCAGTTGAAGCAGAAGTATCTTTCGTGGAAGTCGTGCCACATGAGGGTGGGGGTCCAGCGCATGCAACTTCCGGCGTGGTAGGTGTGATCTCCGACAGGGCATTCCCACCAGCCGCCGCCTTCCCGGACCAAGCGGCCCTCGGAGTCCGTTTCGTCACCGCCTCGGCCCAGCCCGTGGTGTCGCAGCAAGCTCTCCGCCTTTAGCCCCATGCGGATGCGGTCCAGACGCTCCGGGGATTTGAGGAATGCGTGGGGGGAGCGGTCCTGTTGAGGCGGTCTGGCGGTCTGGCGGCGGGGCTCGGGCACAGGGTGGCTTTTCGGAGGCTCTGGAGAGTTGGGCGGTGGCTTCGGCATGGAGAACTCCCCGGTGCCGGAGTCTGGTGCGGGCGGCGGTTGCGTTTTTTCCGGGTTCAACGCCCGTGCAATCCATTTGTTCATGTCCGTTCTCCATGGGGCTGACGCAAAAAAATATCTGTGAACCCCCATAAGGGGGCACTACAACCGCTACAATTGCTCGGTTGTAGCGGTTGTAGGTTCATGCCCTAGGGGTTCTGAGTTTTTTCACCTTCGGATTGATGAGGTATTCCACCTTGGTCTTGCCGCCCTGTCCCTTGGGGGGGCGGTGTTCCACGGGGCGCAGCCATCCGGCCTCGACCAGTTCAGCAAGCGCGTCCTTGACCACCTCCATCTCAGTGAGCAGCGACCAGTTCTTTTGCCGGACAATCCGGGCGGTGAACCCGTCCTCAAGCCGCCCGGCCCGTATCTTCTCCGCCAGCACCCCGGCGGCGCGTCGAGTGATGTCCTCGGCCATGCCATAGATTCTCCGGGCGTGGCTTTCGAGGTAGGCGCACCATGCAGCAGCAAGTTCGGCGGCTTTCAGGGAGACCGGGCCTGAAGCCTTGCCGTCCGCCACATCGACCAGATGAAAGACGAGTGCAAGGCCGGGCATCAGTGAGCGGAACTTGCCAAGGTGTTCGAGCATAACCGGCGACTCGTCCGAATTGCGCAGTTTGACCTCTTCCAGTTCAGTGAGCCATTCCACAAAAAGTGGCTGTGCATCATGACTGAATCGCAGGTGCGAAATCAGCTTGCCCTCTTCCAAGACGGCTCCGGCCTCGGTGGGAAAGTCCATCTCCGCAAGCCGTTCAATGAGCGTGAAGGCTCGCTGCTCGGCCTGCTCGTCCGGGGTGTCGTCAACGTACTCCCAAGGTGCGGAATCCGGATAGACCATCACCTGAAACCGCTGCACGAGTCCGTCGTTGTCGGTGCCGCTCAGAGTCGAGCGCAGGTAGGGAACCAGGCGGGCGGGCTGGATGGTGCCGAAGATGCTCTCGCAGACCAGCTCCGTGCGCACGGTCCCACGTCCGATGCGGTCCACCGTGGAGCTCGCCTCCCCGCTCCAGCCCTCCAAGTGAAACGCGCGGTCCCCGACGTTTTCCTCGCGGTCGAGGCTCTGGAGGAAGCCTGCAAGCTCGTCGCGCAGCACGAGCAGTCCTTGGGGATTCTCGGCCATGAGTTCCTGAAGCTTGGGCACGGTGCTGTCCGAGGTGGAGAACCTCCGGAGGACCGGGGACTGCGGCTCGGACTCCCCGTGCGTGGCAATCCGGTCCTCCACCTCGAAGGGGTCCGGGGCGTTCTTGCCGCCCCGGTATCCCTTCTTCAGTTCGCCCTCCAGCACCTCGCGCTTCAGATTCCAGTTGCGCAGGTCGCGCTCGTGTTCCCCCTGCGCCTGCTCGTGGGCCTTGAAGGCTTCCGCCTCAAGGTGTTGGAGCGGGCGGGTGACTTCCTGCACGGCGGGGGTCTTGAGTGCCGAGGGGAGTCCGACAATCGCGCCCCAGAGGTTGGGCACCACCTGCCAAGCGTCCTTTCGCTTCGGACGGATCGCGCAGCGAGTTCCGGTCAGGATGGAGAGCATCACCACGCAGGCGGCGGTAACGAAGTCCAAGGGGCACTGCATCCTTCTGGCAATGTCCGTGAGCCACGGACGCAGCGGCTCCGGGATCAGCTCCGGGGGCAGCGGCTCCACGGGCCGGAGTGAGGCGGTGATCTCTTCCGGGTCGGGCCAAGGCTCCAGCCCTCCGGCGGTGGCCTCGTCTCGCGGCAGGCTCCACCCGGCATCGGTGGCGGCCCGGAACACCGCCGACTCGTCAATGCCGGAGTCCGGGCGGAAGCCCTGCCAGCGTCGCCAGCAGTCCTGATGATCCTTGTAATTCTCAGCCGTCCGGCTCCAATCGAACCAGATTTCGAAGGCTCCAGGGCCGTTCCAGCCCTTCAGGGCCAGGCCCATGCGAATCCACCCGTCATAGGGATAGGCATCCAGCACCCCCAGCGCACTGCGCAATCGCCCTGCGGTTTCATCATCGCCCTGGTCCGCATACAAGGGATGCGGAAGCTCTGCGAGGTCGAAAAGCTCCTGAGACTCCTCCTGCCCGCACTCGGGATCCGGAAGTTTCAAGGGAACGGCGTCGGGGTTGATGCACAGGTCCGGATCATGGGATACGAAGCAGAGACGGCTCACGTCCTTGCAACTCGCATCCAGTTCCAGCCCGTAGCGTTCCCGAAAATGGCGTTCGGCGGCCCGGAAGCTCGCAAGGTGCCGCTCCGGATCGTCTGGAATCCTCACCAGTGCCTTGACCCCTTGGGCCGATGGGCTGAGAAAAGCCGCCACGGTGTGCGGGTCCGCCCCCAGCAAGTCCCGGACTTCCTCCGGGTTCGGGAGCTTGTCGAAATCGGCTTGGAGCAGTCCCGAATGCTGGATCAACCCTGCGGCGTTGCGCCTCTCAAAAGAGCCCGATAGTGTGATGGCAGGGAGGTATTTCTTCTGCGCGTCATAGGTGTCCTTGTCGCCCCGGGCGAGCAGCGCCCGGAGGTGGGCTATCCGATCGGCCCGGCGTCCGTCTTGGATCGCGTTGAGGATCGCCCCAAGTTTGACGGACTTCGGGCTGGTGTCCCGTGCGTTGGCGAAGATCGAGATTTCGGTTTCCGCCAGTCCGGGCGGGAGTCCAAGTTCTGTTGAGTTTTGCATTCTGCACCTGTGTGGTGACGGCGCGGCTTGCGGGTGGGGCCGGTTGTGGTAGGATAAAACCGTAGTCCAGACCCCAGCCGCGTAGCCACGCGGTTGTTGATTTCGGCCCGCCGCTCCGGATTTCCCTCCGGGGTCTGGTGGGCCGATTGCGTTTTGGGGTCTAGGCGGCGTTGTCGCGTTGCTCGATACGTCCCTGCATCCACTCGTCAACCTCGCTCTCCAGCCATGCAACGGCCTTCGGTCCCAGCCGGACAGACTGCGGGAACTGGCCCTTGCTCATGAGGAGGTAGATGTTGGAGCGGCGGTAGCCCGTTCGTGAAATCACTTCGGGCAGGCGCAGGAACTTTCTAGGAGCTTCCATAGCAATTCCTTTTTAGAAGCAGTTGAGAATCCCCGGCGGGTGCCGGGATGCTATGGAATCAGATTAAAGGAAGGCGGTTGGTGCGGGTTTACCGTGGTTTACCGGTAAACGGTGTAAACCTTTTTGGCTACTGATGCTCTGACAGAAATGCTTCCAACTCTTCTGGCAGTTTGTCAAGAAGTTGAACCAGTGCCGTGAAACCTTCATGACCTCTTGGTTTTTTTGTTTTATTGTTGGCGATTTTGCTGGCTGTGCTTTTCAGGACACTCGCTTTCAACGGTCTTCCCTTTACCGTGAAATGTTTTGCCAGCAGTGACCAGCGACGCTCGTATTGGCTCTTTGAGAATCCCCTGTCCACCGCATAAAGCATCTCCCAGAAATAGACTAGTTGCGAAACACTGCCGTTGAAGTCGATTTTCTCAACCTCCAACTCCGGAATTTCTTGTCTGTCCTGAGTGTCCTCCGGCTCTGGAGGATCTTGGGGTGGGGCCGACGCACGTGCCTTGTCGAGCAGGGCGACGAGGAGCCTCTGGTCGGCCTCAAGCCCGAGCAGCACCGTTCCCGCCTGTTCGTCCTCCCTGAGTCTCTCCTGCGCGGCCCAAACCCTTGGGGCCAGCTCCAGCATTTTTCTTGCTCGCTCTTGCTTGGCCTCAAGAGCCGTTTGCCGTTGGGCGAGAAGATAGCCCTGTTTCTTTTCCTCTATGATCTTCCTTTGGTCAGCCTCCGGAAGTTCCGGCCCCTCGGTTTGCAGTTGGAAGCGCAATGGAGGTTCCAAGTCCCTGCGCCAGACTGCCGACACACTGTGCATGAAGTCGTGAGTTTCAGATGAGGACAGTTCGGGGGTGTTGCTCTCCTGCTCCAGCCGGGCCAGCAAGCCCTCACGGTCAACACAGTGCTTCAACTCAGAATAACGCCCACCTTCGGCAAGGGTTCCCGCATCCTCGGCAGTGACGGCAGGTGGCCGTCCCTTTGCTTCCCCGATGCCTTTCTTGAGGTTGTCCAGCAACTCTTTGAGGACGCCGATTCTCTGCTCCGGGGTGTCAAGCAACGCAAAGTCGTTTGCATGAACACTCTCCCAGCGTCCCTGTGCAAGGCGGTTATCCAGGTTGGTGTCGTCACTCATTACGCTCTCCTTTCCCGCTCGGCTCTGAGGTCAATCACATCCGCCGGAACTATCAGCGAGTCCAGATGATCCGCCCACCACTGCATCATCTCTCGACGTTTCTCCATGTGCAGGGAGCGGTCGTAGGCGGCACGGACCTTGTTGCCCTCGACATGGGCAAGCTGACGCTCGATGGCATCGGGATGCCAGAGTCCGGACTCGTTGAGGATGGTGGATGCCGTGGCCCGGAATCCATGGGTGGTGGCCCGTGAGTGGTAGCCCATGCGGTAGAGCGCAAAGAGCATTGTGTTCTCGCTCAT
>CAYSLK010000061.1:0-4155 GCA_964431885.1 uncultured Dehalococcoidia bacterium
GATATTTTGGACCAACAGTACAAGCCATTACTCCAATCAGAATCACTGCGACGGTAATTGACGGGAATGCAAATCGTTTGGCCACTTCGCCCCCTTTCAATAAACAAGCAGGTTATGATACCAATCCAAACCGAGATCTAAGCTTTTGGATAACCAATATATCGTAGCATTAGAAAATATGCCAGTCAATGGATGGAGCACAAATATTGCCCTGTGATCCTTGACAGTTTTTTACTAATCTGATACAATTTTAGAACATTAGTGCTTTACCATTGCATTAAGTTAACCAACTCAGTACTTAGGAAGGGTAGATCATGACCATAAAGAAAACGCTATCTACTAGACAAGACAGTATTTTAGATTTCATTCACCAGTTTGTCGACTCGAATCAATTTCCTCCATCAGTACGTGATATTCAAGCGGGCTGTAACATAAGTTCGACTTCGGTGGTAGACTATAATCTCCAAATTCTCCAAAGAGAAGGATTCTTACGCCGTCGACCAGAAATATCCAGAGGAATAGAGCTATTATATGAAGATAATAATAGTGAAAACATTGAGCTGATTTCAATTCCAATTTTAGGGACCATTGCAGCAGGCGAGCCTCTGGAAGTCCTGGCTCCAGATTCATGGCAAGAAGAACCTCTTGAAACTGTTGATCTTCCTCCCTTCCTAACACAGAATAAATCCGACGTTTATGCTCTGAGAGTAAAAGGCTCATCTATGGTGGATGCCTTAGTAGGAGACGGAGATCTAGTTTTGATGGAGCCAATCAACCAACCTGAGAATGGCGACATGGTAGCTGCATGGCTAACAGACCGTGAAGAAGTTACTTTAAAAAAGTTTTTCCTCGAGGGAAGGAATGTAAGACTACAACCAG
Organism: uncultured Dehalococcoidia bacterium; assembly: GCA_964431885.1. GTDB lineage: Bacteria > Chloroflexota > Dehalococcoidia > Lucifugimonadales > CAUZEB01 > CAUZEB01. Next base: position 880 of record CAYSLK010000061.1, read on the forward strand.
CAAATACAACCATGGCTGCCATAACAGTCCCAGCAAGCAAGGTAGCAGTCCGGGGAAGGGTTGTAGGCGTCGTCAGAACACTCTAAAGAAATGATAAACGAACCACTGAATTTAGCTGATGTTACACTATGATTTGAACCTGTTCCTACCTTTCAGAGTAATTTATTATAGGTTCGTTTAAGCTTGACATTTCCTTTTACCGTACATATTATGCGGATCTGAGTCCCTAATAAATCCTTCTTAATGAAATACTTTAGGGATTCGCAAATGTCTTTTTATGCGAAACTAGAACCGATTTGAGTAAGATTCAATAACACGGGTTAAGACGGCAAATTTCCCAATTGAGTTTGCCTATACAGGCCTAAATCCTGCCCTTATTGTAATGAGCATAAGTTAAACATCTCCACTCAAATTGCTCTCCTATCAAAATCTTGCTTAATGTACGAACCCATGATTGGATATAACCTTTACCAAAGTAGATGTGTATGAAATAAAAGACCCTAAATATGTAAATTATAGACTTCCAATAATCGATTCAGGCAGAAGTTTGTTAATGCATAAATTTACAAACGAAATGGTGAGACTTCCTATTTCAGGCATGACATGTTCCGCATGTATAACTCACGTATCTAACGCCATCAAAAGAGTGCCAGGAATATTGGAAGTCACCGTCAACATAGCCACTGAAAGAGCAACTATACGGTTACAAAAGGAGTCCACCTACGTCCATGATCTCGTCAACGCAGTACATCAGGCAGGATATGAGGTTACTACGAAAGATCTAATTTACACTTTACGGGATAGGCCAAGGAATTCTTCTCTTCAAGATATAGAAGAACTTCTCAAACGAATCCCTGGAATCACCAGAATTAAACTGGACAATCCTCATAATAGATTAACACTAGCATACATAGCGGAACTTTCCACTCCGGCTGACATACGTGCATGCTTGACAAGAGAAGGTTATGACGTTGTGGCAACCGAACTTGACACTGACTCGAACATAGATAAAGAAATCTACCTTCTGAAAATAAAAGCGCTGTTCAGTTTGACTGCTTCTGGGTTTATCATGTTATTGATGTATTCAGGAAACCTCTACCAGAGCACTTTCATCCCCTCAGAATTAATACAATTTATGCTAGCTACTCCCGTACAATTTTGGTGTGGAAAAACATTCTACTCAGGAACCTGGAATGCTCTCAAAGCCCGCAATACCAACATGAATACTCTAATTGCTCTCGGATCTTCCGCCGCCTTCTTCTTCAGCATTTTTTCCATCCTCGCAGACCGTACAGACTTTTTCCAACTACCTAACTCAACCACACACTTTGGTGTCTCCACCGCAATAATTGGCTTGGTCTTAATTGGTCAATTTCTCGAAGCCAAAGCGAAAAAAAGCGCCTTTAATTCGATTCATTCGTTACTTGACCTTCAGCCCAGAGAGGCAAGAGTAATTAGAGACAAACATGAAGTTATTGTTTCTGTGGATTCACTACGAGTTGGTGACCTAATTGTCGTGAGACAGGGAGAGATAATCCCTGTAGATGGAAGAGTTGTTTGGGGCTCTTCAACTATCGATGAGTCCATGTTAAGCGGTGAGAGCTTACCCGTGGATAAATCTATAGGTAGCGCTGTTTATGGAGCAACCGTTAATTATGAAGGCACTTTTAGATTTACAGCAACTAAAGTCGGTGCCGACACAGTATTCTCTCAAATCTTACAGTTAGTGGAAGATGCACAAGGATCGAAGGCCTCAATACAAAGTCTTGCTGATCTAATTTCCAGCTTTTTTGTCCCTACCATTATACTCGTCTCGGCGGTAATCTTCTCCCTTTGGTTCTTCTTAGGACCGGAACCTAGATACACCCACGCAACACTAACAGCAATAAGTGTATTAATAATATCCTGCCCCTGTGCTATGGGCCTCGCCACTCCTGTTGCCATCATAATAAGCACTGGCAAAGGTTCTGAATCTGGCATCTTAGTTAGAAGTGCACGTATTCTCGAAATAGCACGTAAAGCCTCTATCGTCCTAGTAGATAAAACAGGAACCCTTACCACAGGCAAACCTAGCGTTACAGATATTATTCCGGTAAGTATAAGTAAAAACGAATTACTAAGTTTAACCGCTGCAGTAGAACTTTATTCTGAACATCCACTTGGCAGAGCTCTTCTCGATGCTTCACAGAAAAGAAATTTAAGACTAGAGACAGTATCAGACTTTCAGACTATACCGGGTTCAGGGGTTACAGCCAATCTTAAGAGCACTAAAGTAACAATAGGTAATCTTCCATTTATGATTAAATCCAAGGCAAATTTACATGGCATGGAGCACGTAGCAAATACTCTGGCTCAATCAGGTAAAACCATTATTTTTGTTGCAAGTGATCGTGAGGTAGTAGGTGTTATCGGATTCGCAGACACGCTTAAACAGAATGCCAAATCGGTAATTGAAAGTCTAAAAGAGATGGGCTTAAGCATAAGCATGCTAACTGGTGATAATTCGCTGACGGCATCCTCTGTTGCCAAGGACACGGGTATAGAAAATGTTTTTTCTGACTTGCTTCCAAATGATAAAGTATCGAAAATTAAATCTTTACAGCTTGACGGCAAAACAGTCATCGTAGTTGGTGACGGTGTAAACGATGTTCCTGCTCTAACTCAAGCTAACGTAGGCATTGCTATGGGATCTGCAGTTAATGTAGCCATCGAGAGCGCGGACGCGATCTTAATCAATGGGGATCTATCCGGAATTATTGACGTTATTAATCTCAGTAAGGCTACGGTACGAATTATAAAACAGAACCTCTTCTGGGCATTCGCTTACAACCTAGCACTGGTCCCTATAGCTGCAGGTATATTGTACCCAATCTTTGCAAATGAACAGATGCCTACCTACCTGAAACCGATTTTAGGCGATTTCGGTTACCTCAATCCCATTCTTTCAGCAGGAGCGATGGCAATTAGCTCATTGACAGTAATAATAAACTCTTTAAGGCTTAAAACTTTCAAAGCAGCAAAAATATTAAGGGACGTGTAGTATGCCTTTAAATTGGTTTAAAAAGGGTGACAAGCAGGCGATAGACCCTGTATGTGACATGTCTGTTACCAAGAAAACCCCTCCGGGCGGAGTATGGAATTATCGAGGCAAAAGTTACTATTTTTGTGGACCGGGATGCAAAAAGGCATTTCAAAACGAAGCTGAAGACTATCTATCGGGTCGTAAAAAGATCGATATGTAGACACAGCCACAATCCGGCTAACTCTGCTAATTTA
>CAYSLK010000062.1:0-24970 GCA_964431885.1 uncultured Dehalococcoidia bacterium
TAATGGGATTGACTCGCGACTGAGAAATGAAATGTCCTCCTGGGAATAGTGTCTTCATCAAGGAAATGTAACTTGACGATCCAAGTAGGGAAAGCACACTTATGAGATTACTCCTTACAGCTTGACTAAACACTCCTAAGACTATAGTCTGCCGTCATGACAAGAGATTGAAGACAGGTCAAGCTCTGATATTAGACCACAAGGAGAATATGTGAGACAAGAAAAGAAAACGGGACTCAAAGCAGCATTGGCGAAGAATCATCCGATTGTAGGCTGTGTTGCTTCGATTTCTGATGCGTACGTATGTGAAATGATGGGGAAAGCCGGATTTGACTTTATATTGATTGACACCCAGCATAGTCCTATCACAGTTGAAACCTTGCAGACGATGATGGTAAATATATCACCTGTTAAGTCACCAACGCCTATAGTAGTTAGAGTGGCTTGGAACGACGTAAGACTCATTAATCAAGCATTGGATCTAGGAGCAGATGGGATAATCATACCTTGGGTTAATACTCAAGAGGAAGCGGAACAGGCAGTGGCATCTGCAAAATTTCCGCCTATGGGTAGTAGAAGTTGGGGACCCAGACGGGCCATAGAATTTTACGATGATTTGGCAGAGTACGAACGAAACGCGAATGATGACGTTTTGGTACTCCCACAAATAGAACATGTAGACGCTGTGAAGAACCTGGACAGCATCCTCTCGGTAGACGGCGTCGATGGCATAATGATAGGTCCAGCAGACCTAGCATATTCAATGGGCTATGGACAGGATAAGGATAATCCTGAAGTCGACAAAATGATAAAAAGGGTTCTAACGGGTTGCCAAAAGCACGACGTACCATTCGGAATGTTCACAGGCACTTTGACGATAGCTCAGAAATGGCTGTCTCAAGGCGGTCTTATAGCTACTGTTGGTGCTGATACTGGATTCATATCAGAAGGGATCGAAAAGACCCGTGTGGATGTTCGGGATCTATTAACCAAATTAACCTGATTCCTCCTAAACAGTAATAACAACCGATACATAAGTAAATCATATTTATTGTATATAAAGGAGAAAATCATGCAGCGTGTCTCCAACTCCTTCAAACTTGTGCAGGCCGGTCGCCTAATAGATGGAAAGGGTGGATCCCTCACAGAAAATGGAGCTATATTGATAAAGGACAACGTCATTGAGTCAGTCGGACACAGGAATAACATAAAGGCGCCAGAGGGTTCTAAATTTGATACTTTCGATTACCCCAATATGACAATAATGCCAGGAATGATAGATTGCCATACTCACAATAATGGATTTGGCGATGGCAGAAATGGTATAGATCTAAATAAATTACCCGATGAGATTTTAACGTTGCAGTCCGCCAAAAACGCCCGCTCTAGTCTTTTCACAGGAGTGACAACCATCAGAGAAAATGGACCGAAAAACGTCACTATGTTCAAATTAAGAGACGCAATAAATCAAGGTATTTCAATAGGTCCACGAATGGTGTTATGTGGTCGCCCTGTATCTATTATTGGGGGACATATGGGTTACTTTGGCTCAGAAGCAACTGGTCCCACGGAAGTAAGAGCAACGACCCGCCAACTAATCAAGGAAGGAGCAGATTACATAAAAATAACGGCCACAGGAGGTAGCACTCCTACTTCATTTCCATTCCGTCCATCGTTTAACCTTGATGAACTTGAAGCAATAACTGAAGAAGCACACAAATTTGGTAAACTCACGGCAACTCATTGTCTATCGTCGCAAGGGATAATAAACTCCTTAGACGCAAATGTCGATATGATAATACACTGTTTTCACAAGGATGCTACCGGCACATCTAACTTCAGAGCAGACATAGCAGAACGCCTCCATAAACAAGAAACATTTGTCAACCCAACTTTACACGTCGGACGAGCAAAGTATTGGAAACTTTTGTATGAGAAAGAATTAAGGTACCTCTCTCCCAAAGAGGAAAAGTCGATTGATGATGACCGTAGGGCGTTTGATACATCTATAGACCATTCATCTCGTATGATAGAAATGGGAGTGAACCTTATCACAGGATCTGATTCTTCATGGGGTGACTATAAACTCGGCAACACCGTGTATGAGGCTGAATGTTTGGTTATGGCTGGTTTATCCCCTATGAAAGCGATCATGTCAGTAACGAGTAATGCAGCCAAAGCCTTGGATGTGCATCAATCCGTAGGAACAATAGAGCCTGGAAAACTTGCTGATTTAATTGTGATTGACGGAGATCCATCTAAAAACATAGAAGATTTATGGAATGTTTCAGAAATCTTCTTCGATGGAAAGAAGATTCACAATAGCTCTAAAAGTTCGCTGTTGAATCTAAGGCAGCCAAGAGCTGTGATGTAACACATGCCATGTAACTATAGGATCTAGAACTCGTACCTGTAAATGATATTTGTCATCAGTTCTATCCAATCCTGATTTTCGTACGGCCCTACAGTTTATCAGAGGATTCCAATCATAATTTATTTCGTTACACTTTCCTAAATGAAAGGAACTGAAATGAATTAAGGGGAAATTACTAGTAATGATAGACGTCAGGAATTATATTCTCCAATTGACCGATGATGTCACAAAAAGATTCTGTTCTATACGTATTGATGAGCAAGATCTCTGTAAGACAATAGAAGAATTAATCGAACGATATGTTAAATATCCTCGCATCACAGAATTCATCAATAAGAATCAAATAACTCTTCAATCAGCCGAGTTCTTACAAGACTTACAGGACTATGTATTCTCATGTTCCGATGACGGCACGCTGATAAATATTTATAAAGGTGTTTTGTTTAAGCAAAACAATGAAATAATCAGGATAGATCAAGTCCCGGCTAAACAGACAGTCACTATTAACAAAAAGCAGACTCTGCTTATTCAAATAATTATAGATCGTGCCAATGTGGATTACGATCGTAACTGGATTGGTTTCCATAAAAGAAGGTGGATCAGAAACGCACCTGCTCTAAAGGCTTTCATAACGGATGCCATTAGGGAAATGTATCCTTCAAACGAAATACAAAACATCCTTAAATTACATTCCAAGATAAGTAAAGTTAAATTCTTAAGAGCTGTGTCTCAGTCCATTTGGAACAGTCAATTCGAGAATTATTCTCGATTTATAGGTAGAAAATTAAGGTATAAGACAGGCGATGAAACCATTTTAAACATCAAAGAGGGGCGGGGAGGTATATGTTCAGAGAAAGTTCAAGCACTTAAATTTATTACGGATCAATATGGACTACAATCCGAATATCTAATTGCAGGTGCAAACGCCAAACCTCCGGTCCCAGAATCTAGACTAAGGCAACTGCTAGATACGTTTGATTTTAGTTTCTCCAGGATATATATGCGATATAGGCAACATGCAGCTCTTTTATACGACATTGAAGGAACGAGATTTCTTGTGGACGTTACCAATGGTAATATCCCACTTGTAATATGTGACAATATAGTCAAATACATCTCCCATGATAAATTAAATTACTCTCTCAAAGTCCGCATGGCTGTTAAAGAAGAAGAGTTTTACTATCACAGAATATCCCAGGATATACCTGAAAAATTATATTTCGCTATGGAAGGTTGGGTTGAAGACGTAGATCTTATACAGGTATTCGATAATGAATTAGGGTTATATATTTCGTCTGATCTTTTTATAAGCCCATTAATCTATAAAAGCAGGCTGAGATATGAAAACCTCTCACGAGAGTACCGTAAAATCTGCCTAGATGCTGGACTGACATGTTATATAACCCCTACTTGGACGTTGAACTCAGAGTTGGGTAATATGCTTAGACAGCAGGAACCCAATACTTATAACGATATCTTATTAGCCAAAACGTATTTGTTAGAAAGATACGACAGTTGTCATGGACAAGGACATCAGGCAGGATTGGTAATTATCGATTTAAATAGGACAAGAAATGACCTATAGTTTCCCAGATAATTTGATCGAATTACTAAACACAGTGGTGATTTCAGCCCAGAAAACAGAATTTTATTCTAGGAAATTATCACCAGATTTAGAAATCAATGCCTTAAAAGAATTCAGCAAGATTCCTGTTACACCAATAAGCGAATACAGACACCAAAGACTTGTTAACGTTGTTTCTACACCTTCGGACATAGAATGGATAGTTGGACCGTACGGTGGCCACTCCAGCATTGACGTGGCCATAGCTGAAGGACCAATCGAAGCAATGTTTAGATATGATTCCTTTATTGACGCTTCCAAAAAGTATCTGCCGAAATCCTCAACCAACTTAGGTGTCATACTATGTTCAAAGGATATGAGGTACTTCTCTGCCGAAATCAGTGCAATCCTAATAAGACATGGAATTCCAACACATGTTTTTTTGGACCACGGTCAAATTCGAAACCACGAAGTAATTGAGCAGATTAAACCCAACATACTTGTCGTATTATCAGATCATCTTATAGAATCGGCATTACCTGAATCTATAGAGCTTTTAATTACCTTTAGGCAATCTAAAAAATTCCATAATATACGACAATTAGATTTCTTTTTTGTAAGGGAATTTAGTTTTCTAGGTCACTCAATAGATTTGATAACATACGAACTCAATAAAGATTTATACTATTTCGAGGTATCTGAGACAGGTGAACTAATTATAACGACGTTATACAATCAGGTTCAGCCCATGTTAAGAATTCAAATTAAAGATCAAGTAAGTAACAGGCTAGCGGATACAGTAGCTTCCCTACAGCTGTCTCCAGAAACCTAACTTTTTTAAATGTTAACAATCCTATTCCCGGGAGTTTAAATGCTTTTTTCAGTTCCTCGTTTGCTAAGTCACTTCAGGAGACGTAAGGAATTAAGTATTATAACGATAAGTACTGTGTTATTAACCAGTATTATGGGAAACGCTGTTGTCTTTTTCATTTTTGATGGGGATGTCAATCCAGAGATCAATTTTGGGGATGCTGTCTGGTACAGCGTAGTTTCGATTACTACAATAGGTTATGGGGACTTCTCAGCTGAAACATTATGGTCGCGAATTGGTACAACAATATTCATAATCATTGTGGGACTAACCGCATTTACGTCAGTGGTTGGAATCGGGGTAGATTGGATCATAGATTTCAATCAAAAGGAGAGATCAGGATTGGGTAAAATAAGAGCAAAAAATCACATCCTAATTATTAATTTCCCAAGTGAGCGTCGTGTACGACAAATTATTGAAGAATATTATCAGGATCTATCACACAAGAATAGAGACACAGTAATTGTGACTGATCAAATAGAAACACTCACATTTAACATGCCACGAGTTCATTTCATATTCGGATCTCCTCTAGAAGAGGATACACTTGAAAGAGCTGATATTTCATCAGCAGATCAGGCGATCGTTCTGAGTACAGGATATGATGATGTTAATAGCGATAGTATTGCAGCTTCGATCTCCTCAATACTTGAACATTTGAATCCCCAAATAAATATTGTTGCTGAATGCCTCAATACGAAGCATGAACTACTGTTCCAAAACTCTAAAAAGGTTTCTTTGGTCTTCCCTCTTAGAATTGCTAATAATCTCATTGTGCAAGAAATCCAAGATCCTGGAGTGAACTTATTAGCTAGTGCTATAACCAGCAATCAAATAGAAGGTACTTTGTCGAGTACTAAAGTCACGGATCCGCCGAAAAATTCTTTAACGTACGTTAGCGTTGCAAAAACCTTACTTGATCATGGTGTTAATTTGGTCGGGATAATTCGCAACTCCCGTGTACATGTGAATTTTAATAGCCTTATCATAAGTGAAAACGATGTTATGGTTTCTATATCGTTAACCCGTCATTCATGGGAGAATATTAAAGACATGTTAGCTGATTTATGAAAGACACTCCATCTACCTTCATATTAGGGGAAGTCGACCTACAGACCAAACGTAATTTAACTGAACTATTCCTCTACGTATATACAACTCATAGTTATTACCTTGAATTGTTTAATTCTTTAGGGGTGTCCAAGAACGATATTTCGTTGGAAGACCCCATTAGTCTCCTACAGCGGATCCCTATTATGAACGGACGCTCATTTAATAGCCTAAGCAAAGAGGTCCTACGGGCAGAGAAGAACATAATTGATATCGAAACCACTTCGGGTACTACAGGACCACGTAAAAAGCGTTTCATATCTACTCATGATGATGAATCAGAATTAGAGACCTTAATTGAACTACTTAAAGGCTGTGGAGTAACCACAGCAGACTCTGTAGCATGCATTGATACTGATCCATTGACCCTCATGACGTCCTTCACAAGAGCTCTCGACTCCATGAATGTGAAAGAATCTTATATGTTTTGCGCGGGTTCTAACACGGAAAGTTCAGTTGAAAAACTTTCAGGCATTGAGCCGACTATGATAATCACAATACCGTCAATTATTGAACGTTTCTTACCATTTCTGAGGATGGCCCGGAGAAATAATAAATTCTCGAAACTTAGTAAAATCGTCTATGCCGGTGAATCGCTTTCAGAAAAGTCGCGTCACATATTAGAATCAGAAATTAAAGTTGAAGTATTCGGATATTATGGAACCACAGAAACTTCCGCACTAGGAATTGAATGTACCGCTCACAGCGGAATACATCTGTATTCTGAAAGAAATATAGCAGAGTTAAGATCTAACGACCGAAGCATACACACAGGTGAAATCATGATTACGACTCTGTTTCATAAGACCATGCCTCTACTTCGTTACCGGATCAAAGACGTCGTTCAATATTTACCCGAGGCCTGTGAATGTGGAGATACATCTCCCAGAGTTAAAATTATCGGACGCGCGGATAATAGTTTCTCGCTACTTGGGGCGAAATTCTATTACGCTTCAATTCTTGGATCAGTTTATACTGATACTAGCGAACAAAGATTTATGCAAATCATACTAAGTAGACAAATTCAGGATCTTATTACGTTAGTTTTACCTGAACACTTTCGCTTGTCAGAGCCTCAAATTCTTAAGACCCTCTTAAAATTGCAACCCGATTTAGATTTTCTCGTAAACAGTCAGTATATTCGTATTGCATTCAAATATGTTAATACGAACTATTTTACAGCCACAAGGAAAACGAGATCTATAGTTGATAAAAGGGATTCGGATGAAAGTTATAAGCCATTTAATTAGGCGCTCAGTAAACATCGACATCCTCCTGTTGTCAGAATTTGATAAAACGTATGTTCCTGTCGTCTACAGGCTGTTGCAGACATCACTAGGATCTGAATCAGTTGAAGACATGATGTCATTCAAAAAGTCCATATCGAGAACAACCGATCCAGAAGTCAAACCAACAATTATTTGTGCACTTATTCAGGACAAACCGATAGGAGTATTAGTCGGATCTTACTTAAGAGAACTAAATATGGGCTTCATATGTTACGGTGCAATAGATGAGGAATGGCGTAATAACGGTATATATAGTGTTATGAGAAGCTTGATGAAAAACCTATTCATTGAAGAAGCAGGGACCCGTGAACTTGAATTTATAATATCGGAAATGTCGAAATCAAGCATATTATACGCTAATCATGTTACCAGAAAGATCGCTTTCAAAGCCCCAGGCCATTATGAGCAACCGGGAGTACAAGGTCTTCAGGCTAAACCAATGAAACTCATTATCCAGCCGGTATCTAGATGTGAACTGCCTAGAAAAGATGAACTAATAAAAATCATCAATGTAATTTATAACAGGATATATCGCGTTACTAATGTTAATGATAATATTTCCTTCAAACGTATTGCAAAATCCCTGTCGTGATATGTAAAGTCCAGTAAAGAATGATATGACATATCGTAACAAACAATACAAGTTAAACAATCAAAGAGCCCTAGAAATTCTTGCATGCATGCGTGTTCAGAATTTCACACCATATTCTGACTCTGACTTAAAGAAGTATTTAATAGAATTCAAATCTATTCCATTATCCGAATATACCGATCAGAGGCTTGCGAAATTATTTGCCGTGATCAATGAGGCAATAAGTAGACGATTAGGTCCTTGGAAACTCTTCGAATCTGAGAATACCATAGATCCAATGGCTAAATACTTGTCTTTAGCAAATCAAATAACTAAAGAACCGCAATATGCTAAAAAAATCTCGGAATGTCTTTACCCTTCAATTATTGACCAATCAACTTTTAACACGCTGATAGAAATTGCCATTCCTGATGTTGATTTAACATACAACGAAAAAATCGTCATTCGAAATATTCTATACGTTACAGAGAAAAGCAAGTTTTGGGACTTATCAGAAATACTGTTAGAAGCTAATTTCTATACGGCAATAGGAGAGATTGACACTGAACAGGTTTTAAAATTCAGCGTAACTGATGAGCAAGTATTGGCAGGCCTACATCTCCTTCATTCTGATGTAGTTGAAATGAACGCTGGAGAAGGAAAAACAATCGCAGCAGCTTTTCCCGCGTCTATCCATGCTATAACTGGTAGACATGTCGATGTTATCACTTCAAATGACTATTTAGCTTCACGTGACTTCAGATTGCTATCCCCCATATACAAATCACTTGGTTTAACAGTCGGAGCTATTTTGTCACCTATGACAGATGAAGAACGGAGATATGCTTATACGAACTATATAATTTATGGTACTCTGCGCGAGTTTGGCTTCGATTACCTCAGAAACAACTTACGCCTACCACCAGATATTTCTTTGCGTTGCCAAATGGATGTAGCTATTATCGACGAAATAGACCAGGTATTAATAGATCAAAGTAATACCCCACTAATAATTGCTGGAGAACCACTCCCTCATAAGAGGGCATTTAAAAGAACGCAAAGAGCTGTATCGAAACTTTTAACCCTTCAAAAGATCATAGAGACAAAAATTGAGGGGCAACTTAATGACAATGCAAGAACTTTATCTGCACGTAATATTTTGATAGGTACTCTTTTTCTAGCTAATCCTTATAACAAGAATCTTTTACTATGGATGCAGGATGAATCTAGCGATTTTAGAGTTATATCATCCATAACTGATGACCTTTTCAGAGACTACGAATGTGACCAGCTGTACTATATAGTAGACATCGATACTCAGTCTATTGTATTAACTGAAAGAGGTCGTGATATTCTCGAAGAAGAACTGGGTCCTCTATTCGATATCTCTGATTTGCAACGGATGATAGACTCACTCCCGACAGCAAAGCATCTCCCGTTGAAGGTGCGGAGATCAAATGAGATCCAGCTTAGACGTCAATTATCACGTAGATATAATCGTATTAGCCAAGTATATCAATCTCTGCGAGCAAATACATTGATCCGAAAAGACGTTGACTATATAGTGGACGATGGTCAAATCCAACTTATTGACCAACACACAGGTAGGGTTTTAACCGAGAATCGTTATCAACAGGGACTTCACATTGCATTGGAAGATAAAGAAGGCCTAACTGTTCTGCATGAAAATGAGACTATGGCTGAGATCTCTGTATGGGGGTTCATACAACTATATTCTAACATCTCTGGACTAACGGGAACCGCCATGGAAATCAAGGGTGAATTATTTCACTACTACGGATTATATACTGTGAAAATACACCCTAGTCATCCGATTATAAGGAGTGACTATAACTCAAAACTATATCAAAATAGCAACGACAAAACGTCAGCTATCCTAGATGAAGTTACATATTCTAGATCTATAGGCAGACCTGTGTTAATCAATACACTTACAATCGCCGAGTCTCTAGAATTGAGTGAGTTATTTAGCAAGAACAATCTAGAACATAATGTGCTTAACGCCGTAACAAATCAGTCAGAAGAAAACATTATTAAAGAAGCCGGAACATTTGGAGCCATAACAATAGCTACTAATATGGCAGGTAGAGGAACCGATATTCTGCTAGACAGAGATCTCAACGAGCTTATTATTCATTCATTTCTAGAACACATTGACAGGCAAATAAGGGATACAAATAACTCGATAGCGATCTCGTGTAATTCTATTGTAGAGAGAGATTTGGTTATCAATACAATCGATAACGATCCAATGACGGTATTAACCCACCGGATTTCCACCGGTTCTTCTAGTAACGAAATTGTTGTGGGTTCTAGATCAACCGTGAATAAATCTCCCTCCATACATACCGAATTCGGCCTAGGTCTATACGTCATTATCACAAGCATAAATAAGAATTGCCGAACTGCTCGCCAGGTTATAGGACGAAGTGGACGCCAAGGTGCGTTTGGCTCAACTAGAAGTATATTGTCAGAAGACGATCCTGCCCTTTGTTTCTCATCGAAAGGCCTAACATTTCAAAAGTCTGAACAAAAATCTGACGACTCAGGAAGACAATTTTTTGAAGGACTTAAAACTGACCGATCTCTGAAGGAGATTCAAGAGAGCACGGAAAGTGAAAACTCAGTGTTTCGTACCAACCTATACGAATACCAACGAGTAATGGAAGAGATGACTTCATCGTATTATGGTTCACGACAGAAACTCATCAGTAATAGCATATTTTCGGTAGAATGTCGGAAGTTTATTGATGAATTTTCAGCGCTTTTAGTTAAATACCATTTCCCTAACCCGTCCGGTTGGGATTACAACCAACAGTTCAATGAGCTAGCTCAAGAGTTAGAATTAGATTTCGATATTCAAACCACTCAACTTATAGGTACCAGTCTTGTGGAACTCCCGGAGCAAATTTCAAGATTACTCAACACAAAGCTAGATTCGTTACAATTAACCCTCGGAAACATTGACTTTTCGGAGACAGGGATTCGTATACTATTGACAGTAGCAGACGATCTATGGCGTGATCAAATTGTCGAAAGGCGTGAATTGATGACAACATTGCAATTAATGGGACATGGACTTAAAACATCTGTCTCAGAATTTATTTTCCATTGCCTTGGAATGAATAAAGTATTTAGAGAAGGAATTATCAGGGCATTTCTTCCAAAACTATTAACCTACAAATTGCCAACCTCATCCGAAAATAGAATCACATCAACCCACATAGATGATGAATTAGAAAAAATATTAGTCTGACTTTTCTTGTCACCAAGGAGATAATTGATATGATCAGAAGTAAAAAAACCCAAAGTATGATGGCTTTAACCAGCCTAATGCTGATCGCAGGGCCAACAGTGGCAGCGTGTGTTCAGGAACCAACATACGAACAATGGGCATCAACTGATGGAGCGTCTGGGAGAATTAACTTGGACGACGTCCAAAATGCATTTAAGAAATCTAAGAGCCCATCTGAATTTGAAAAGCGAGTTAACGAAATCTATGAAGGCGATGGAATTATATTGATACGTTCTCGCCAAGATGGCGATAAATTAACATTGGATGCATTTGAAGACCTCAATAATAGTGGAGATATAGAAGGTGATTCTGATGACCTTCTGTTCTCCATAGTAAATGATCATCAAAACAATGATATAAGGGGCCATGGCGCCAACGGCTACTACCATAGATCCTTTGGCGGGGGTGATTTCCTGTTCACTTACCTAATGTTGTCGTCGTTTTCCAGGGGTCCATATTACTACCATACCCCTATCGGATATACCGCAACCATTAGAGCTAACCGAAATAATTACAGGTCATCATCAACCTACCGTTCACAAGTTTCAAGAAACAGCTGTTATTTCAGGGACTCAGGTGGTTTCGCGAAATCTCGTTTCAATGACTCTAAGGGTAGTATCAGTTCTTCTAGGCAATCATATTTATCTCGCCAAAAATCAAGTGGAGCTTTTAAAAACAGTTCAGCTGGGGTACGCAGTAGTTGGGGATCTAGATCCACAAATTCTCGTTCCTCTTACGGCAGTAGGAGAGGCGGTGGTGGCGGTTTCCGAGGATTCGGTGGATCACAAAATATCGTCGGTTTAGCAAGATAGGTAAGTAATGATAGGGAGAATACCAACATATACTCCACACATAAGTATATATCGACAGATGACACCATGAAATGAGGATATATAAGTATGTTCGCCTTACTATAGTTTATTATGTCTATAAATGAGATTACTCAGTGTAAGTTAACAATAAGCCTAGGCGACATGAAATTAGAAGATTCATTTCAGATCTTTGTACCTCTAGAATTATCCAATTACACGCTGCATACCTTTCTTTCTAGACTATTTGAAGAAGGCTTAGTCTGTAATACACCGGTTTCCCTGCTTATGGACTTAGATGAGAATCCAGATCTATCAGATATGTTCGACGAACTCTTACTTATTTACAATCAATGGAGGCTTAACAAATGTTCAATGAAGTTCCTCAACAAAAACGGAAATGCTATTAATCTGACTGATCTGTTATCTAATCATATTCAATTCCAGGAATTGAATATGATTTTAGAGCAGCGTTATGAAATATTTGATTCAGATACAATCACAGATGATCACCAAATAGCTCTCCTTAAGTGGATGAAAGAGATAACAACGCTTTATTTGATTGACAGTAGAGTGAACGGTATTCACTCAGATGACGATTCGTTATTAAGGGATCATGTAGATCATCTCATTTCTCGCCAGCTTATCATTTTGGACAATGTGAGCAAAAAATATGAGGTTACTACAAAAGGCCGCAATTACATAACAGACTTAATGTCCGAAACAGAGAGATACATAGATCAATATGATATTTTCCACGACGTAAAATTCGATTACGATGCTTATGTCATAGAATTCGGATCTGGTAAAGGTGTAGATTTACGAGTCCCTGTATTTGAGAATGAAGGCCTTGACCCTATAAGAACCGTATTTTTGCTCCGTATATACGATGGAACCCTAAGTGGTTATCTAGACAGACAACCTAATATGACCTATTCCACCAGTTTTTACAATGAGATCCTTCAACCCGTACTTGATCATCTGATAATTCCAGAGGCCACTCTTGATTGGATCATCGAAAATGGTTTAGATGATCTGGACGAATATAACGAGAACCGCAGATTACTAAACATACGAGGTTGACCTTAAACAGACGACCACTGTCACCACCCATGAAATCTATATGGATCAAACAGAAAACAGTAACACAAGACTAACACAAGTCAGAATTGATCCTTCAATTAGCGCAAGACCAAGGTTCCTATCAACAGCAATCTGTTCTGAAAGCTTCACTTTAGGAAATAGAATATATTCAACTATCAAACGAATAACATAAAGTAGTGCGAATCCTATTACAACAAACGTCACAAACCCAATTAGACTTTCAGACCAACCATCGAAATTACCGAAAACCGCTTTAAAGATAATAAAGCTGACAGCCAACATATTTCCTGCTAAAGCTATACCAACTGCCACATTATCAGCTTCCAGTTCATCGTGGATATTAAAGGGAGTAGTAAATTGATAAAAAAGAGTGTAGATTACCAGAGTTGCCAAACCCAGAAGGAAGAAAACTAATACTGTTGATATACCACCACCCTCCCCGGCGATTGAACCCGCTATGATTAGTCCAACAGCGACATATACCGCCGCCTCTACAACTCCCGCTCCTGAATTCTGGTCCTCAATGATTTCCTTTTCGGTACTGAATTTGTGTAGTATGATCTTATCCACCACTAATCTTGCAACGTTTAATGCAACTATTCCTCCCAACGAATATAGGAAAACTTCTAACACATCCTTCCAATAGTCGGATGTGAAGCCTAAGCCTCCGTCTGAAATAAAATCCACGAACCCGAAAGGCTGATATAAAGCCACCGCAAAGACAAATAAAATGCCGAGACAATACCCTGAAATACTTATTGCCAGAGCAAAATTTGTCCGACTTCTTAGCTGCTCATTAATACGATACGGAGTAAGAAAATCTTGGATTATCTTAGCCAGGACCAAGATAAACACACCCATACCTACATACACTAGACCACGAGGAAAGACTTCCAGGACATCCATGAATATATCAACCATCAGATTAACATCTCCCAGATTCTAATTTTTGTTCACTTTCTAAATAGGGATACCAGACTCAATGACAGTAGTTTGTGCTCATAAACTTCGAAGGGGAGACCTTCCCATTTGATAACACTCAACAGGTTCTCTCCATTTTCTCCTTTAAATTCCCACAAATATAAACCTTCCCAGTCTGATTGGTTACCTTTGAAAAACCGGACTTCCTGACTATTCACATAAGAGTAACGTTCATCATTGAAAACAAATCCGTTATCGATGGAGTGATCATCATCCATCCGAACCAGCTCATCCTCTGAAACTCCAATTCTCACCAAACCCAGAGGTTGCTGTTGTTCTGTTACAGCTATATGTGAGGAACTATTATCACTTGCTTCAAATGCTACTTTCCTGTCACCATCCGCACCTATCAGTTCATACCAAGTGTCTATACCTTCGTAGCGATTAATTTCCTCGACTATAAAATACGCATCGCCAAAGGTTTCGGAGAATCCTGCAACGACAATAACATCTCCCGCCGTAGCAGATCCTATGTCCTCTTCGGATGGTTTTTCATCTTCTTTGTTCTTCCGAAATAATGACCTAAACATTACACATCAATCTCGTACGGCTCGAACCTGTACAACTGTACGTATCTATTTGTTACCCAATCCCACGTAGACTACCTAATTGGTTCAATTTGTACAAGGTAATTAATGTGCCATTTTAGGATTTCACTAATGTCTGATCAGGATGTTAATTCAAAAAGGGAACCAAATGACGAATTTATGGGTTCTAAATCTAATCGCTTCATGATAGCCCACGCAGTTACTTGATTGGAGGTAATAACAGGCTTCCCAACTGCTGCTTCTAATGCCTCTACTATTTCGAATGACCTCCATGCAGTGCATGAACAAAATAAAACATCTGCATCGGGATCACAAACAGAAGCAGCAAAATTTAATACGCTTTCTGGATCTTGATCATTTATCCCCTGTGACCCGGCGACTGATGCTACTGGTTCTGCATCCACATTTAAGATTTCGAATCCTAACGCCTCGTAATAGATCTTTAATTGCCTATTATTCCACTCTGGATAAGGAGTAGCCACCGATACCTTCTTTGCACCAAGTTGTTTAAGTGCTTCTACGGATGCTGGGGCGGTGGCTACGGATGGTACTCCAGAGGCCTCTTCGATAATTGTAAGCAATTCGTCATCGTATCCAGCTCCTTTATAGAAGCTCCCTGTTGTACATCCGTAAGCAATAGCGTCGACAGCGGCGGTTCTAAGATAACTGGCCGCTTTCTCAGCTTCAGAATTCATTCTATCAATCCCATCTTTATCATCCTCATCATTGGTAAGCCAAAGTCTATTGGTATGAACGGATACATTGGACGGCATTACACGGTAGAAATCAGGCTCGCATGTAGTATTTGGAGAAGGGACTAACAAACCAATTCTAGTTCGTATCGACATTACTCAAACTCCTTGACAGTGAAATAAGCGTAATGAAGGAAATCTGACCTTATTTTTTCCTTCTATCTATGGAACGCATAATACTTAAGACCACAGACTACAGTCAAGCCTACGATGCAGCCTGGGAATATGACATCTTTTAAAAATTTTTCTATTATTTACAATTCTTGAGAAAGGTCTTGCTTTGCTATATTCACAAGAGGTAAACTAGGTACGATAGCCATCACTGAAGCCTATCGTTTATGACAGCACACTGACGACTTTACATTTATTAGGCCGATTAGGAGGATTTTATGGTTTCTGTTACTGACCCCGAAGCACTAAGAAATGCTTCCCTACAATATCTCTGGATGCACAACCAAGATTGGACTCATATGGCAGAAGTAGGAGATCCAACGATAATCGTTGGTGGAAAGGGTGTTAAGGTTGTTGATTCTGAAGGCAATACGTGGATCGACGTGAATGGAGGATATAACTCAGTAAACGTAGGCTACGGAAGGACGGAAATAGCTGAAGCAGCATACGAACAAATGCTAAAGTTAACCTATTTTTCCAGCGGTACCACAACTGTCCCGACTATTAAATTGGCAAAGAAACTGGCTGAAATCACTCCCGGCAGTTTGAGCCGCGTATTCCCTGTCAGTGGAGGATCAGAGGCTAACGAGACGGCCTTGAAGATAGTTAGAGCTTATCATAAGCGCCGTGGTGAAGCTGGTAGGTATAAGATAATTAGTCGTAGAGGTTCGTACCATGGTATGACTGGTGGCGTTGTCTCTTTGGGGCAAAACCCTGCGACACCAAGAGAGGACTTTGAACCCGTTTATCCGGGATTAGTACATGCACCTCAACCCTTTAACTATAGGCCTGAAGCAGGAGGTTCTACACCGTCGGAAGTTGCAATAAGAGCTGCGCAAGCCATAGAAGACTTAATATTATTTCATCAGCCAGAGACTGTCGCTGCGGTGATAGCTGAACCTGTAGCTCTCCCGCTTGGAGTGGCTGTACCTGGTGATGAATATTGGCCAATGCTTAGAGAGATATGCGACAAATATGGCGTTCTACTTATTGCAGACGAAGTTATATGTGGTTTCGGTCGAACCGGAAAGATGTTCGCCATAGAACACTGGGGTGTGGTTCCAGATATTATGACGGTTGCAAAGGGTATTGTTAGTAGTTATCTGCCATTAGCAGCAACCATTGTTAAGAAGGAAATTGCTGACTATTTTGGCGGTGAAGACAATCATTTAAATCATGTTCTGACGTTTAGTGGACACCCAGTTTCTGCTGCAGCCTCCCTCAAGAATATCGAAATAATAGAGAATGAGAATATGGTTGAAAACTCGGCAAAGATGGGTAAATATTTCAAACAACAGCTTGAAGATCTAGCTGGCTCTCATCCTAGCATCGGAGATGTTAGAGGCCTAGGACTACTCATGGCAGTAGAGTTGGTCGCAGATCGCGCGACTAAAACAAAATTCTCACCAGAAATTAAACTTGCAGAAAGGTTAAACGAGAAGTTCCGTAAGCATGGTCTTATATTAAGAGTAAATAGCGAGCTGATTTTAATAGGACCCTCTCTGTGTATAAATTCTGATGAAGTCGATGAAATTGTCCATGCTATAGACATATCATTAGATGAACTGGAATCCGAATTAGGGATTAAATAATTAATTACACGAAAACCTACGAAAGCCAAGGAGATAGTAATGGTAAATAGTGAAGACACCACCCGAACCCTTAGAGATGATGCTCTTGAGTACCTTTGGATGCATAACAGAGATTGGGTGCAAATGGCAGAGCAAGGTGAACCTCTGATTTTAGATGAAGCTCATGGCGTCAGAGTAACAGACACAGACGGTAAAACATGGATAGACTGCAACGGAGGCTATCAGTCTGTGAATATAGGATTCGGCCGCACGGAAATTGCTGAGGCGGCTCGTGATCAAATGATGAAGCTCGTCTACTACCCACAGGGAACCACTACCGAACCTCTAGCGAAATTAGTTGAAAAATTGGCCCAGCTCACACCCGGTGACTTGGAGCGAAGCTGGCCTGTTACAGGGGGCTCTGAAGCTAATGAAACTGCGATAAAGATAGCACGATCATACCACAGGCGTATGGGAGATCATGGGAGATACAAAATAATCAGTAGGCGCGGTTCGTACCACGGAGCTACTGGCGGAGTGATGTGGCTTGGTGGCACTCCCTCAACAGATCGATCCGACTACGAACCAGCCCCTCCTGGGTATATATACGGACCTCAGCCAAATCCTTACAGATGCGAATTTGGAGGCACTACACCTTCTGAATGTGCCATACGGTGCGCTCAGGCCATAGAAGACCTAATACTCTTCCATGGCCCAAAAACAATCGCAGCAGTCATAGCTGAACCTATATCCTCAGCAGCTGGTGCCGCAGTTCCAGGAGACGAGTATTGGCCTATGCTTAGACAAATATGCGATAAGTATGGTGTGGTTTTGATAGCAGATGAGGTGATATGCGGATTCGGGCGTACAGGAAAGATGTTCGCAATGGAGCATTGGGACATAGTACCGGACATCATGACTGTAGCAAAAGGTATCGTAAGCAGCTATTTACCTATTGCATCTACAATAGCTACACGACGTATATGCGATGCATTTGCTGGCGAGGACAATATTTTTAGACAAGCATTAACCTTCGGTGGCCATCCAGTTGCAGCAGCGGCCGCTCTCAAAAACATTGAAATTCTAGAAAACGAGAATATGGTTAAAAATTCCGCAGAAACTGGGGCATATTTACTTGAGCAACTAAGAGAATTACAGAAAGAACACAGTATCATTGGTGACGTCCGAGGCATTGGACTACTGGTAGCCGCTGAATTAGTAAGTGATCGTGATACAAAAGCAGACTTTTCACCCGATCTAAACGTAACGGCAAGATTGGACGAAAAGTTCCGCGAACAAGGCCTGTTGCTACGGATGAATGGCCAACTCTTGAATATTTCTCCTCCTCTATGTGTAACTAGGAGTGAAATAGACGAGATTGTGAATGGAGTAGATCGTGCTCTTGGTTCACTGGAGTCTGAGCTTTAGCATCGTACCTAAGAGGATAGAGATTAGGTTAAGTGAACAGCGCCCACAACAGTAACCGATTTGTTTTGTAATCTCTCCTACCTTCTTTGGAGGGTAGGGGGGATCGAACATGAAACATTGGTACAGCACAAGAACT
The DNA here is from genome assembly GCA_964431885.1 of uncultured Dehalococcoidia bacterium. GTDB lineage: Bacteria > Chloroflexota > Dehalococcoidia > Lucifugimonadales > CAUZEB01 > CAUZEB01. The sequence continues at coordinate 18,596 of CAYSLK010000062.1, forward strand.
AGTGAGAATCCCCGCAAGTAATTACAATCTATTCTTAAGTCGAGGATCTAAGATATCCCGTAGTCCGTCTCCTGCCAAATTGATAGCTAACACTGTCAATGTAAGGAATATACCGGGCAGCACAACAACCCACATGGCTTGGGAAATATATCTCCGACCGTCTGCCATTATACTACCCCAACTTGGTATGTCTGCCGGCGTACCTGCACCAAAGAAACTGAGTGCTGCTTCAATAAGAACCGATTCGGCACAAAGGAATGTTGCTAAGACTATTAATGGAGCAATTGTGTTGGGGAGAATATGAATCAAAAGGATTCTGCTTGTTCGCGCTCCAAACGCCCTTGCCGCGTCAACAAAAATATGCTCTCTTAGACTAAGAACTGAAGCCCGTACGACTCTCACGGTCCTCGGCACTGCCACCACCGTTAATGCAACAATAACATTCTGCACACTTCCTCCTAGCAGGGCCATTAACGCCATGGCCAGAAGAATACTAGGTATGGCCATAAGACCATCCATTATCCTCATTACTATTGCATCTACTTTCCTGTAATATCCTGTAAGCAATCCTATGAACACCGATAGCGAAACGGATATCAATGCTACGGTCACGCCAACCAGTAAAGAGATCCGGGTTCCCAAAATTGTCCTGGTATAGACATCTCGACCAACAAAATCAGTACCAAACCAATAATCAGAGGAGGTGGCTTGCAATCGATCTATCACATGGGGTTCATTGGGATCGCCCGTAAACAAAATGTTAGCAAATATAGCAATTAAGACCATCACCACAAAGACCAGAGTCCCTGCAGCGATACTCGGATTACTGCGAGAAATCTGCAGTACCTTTTCACCGATAGTCTTTTCTTTACGGTTGAATCCCAACACTGTATCGCTATTCTGAGTCGCTAAATCGTCACTCATTAATATCTAATCCTCGGATCAAAATAGGCATAGGAAAGATCCACAAGCAAATTCACTATAACGTAAGTTGTGGAGATCAATACGATTGCCCCTTGTATCACAGGGTAATCCCTTCTGACCATTGCATCCACAACTAGGCGCCCAACACCAGGTATAGCAAATACAGATTCAGTAACTACTAACCCTGACATCAATCCGGCTACGCCGAGTCCAATTACAGTTATGATGGGGAGAGCGGCGTTTTTCAGAGCGTGTCTGACGAGTACCATTTTTTCTGCTAGTCCTTTAGCTCTTGCTGTCCTTATATAATCCTCTCGCAAGATCTCCAGCATACTAGCTCTAGTCATGCGAGCAATTAATGCCATTATTACAATTCCTGTTGCAAAAGCCGGCATTATTAGGCGGTGAAGAAAAGCCGTGAAATCTTCAGTGGGTGCTACATAGCCCGCCACAGGAAACCATTGGAGTTTCACACCGAACCCAATAATCATTAGAAATCCTAAGAAAAACAACGGTATCGAAAACCCAATTGTGGAAAATGCCATTACTGAACGATCTATCAATGTATTGGCTCTCCACGCAGCTAGAACCCCCATCGGTACTGCTAATAATACAGCTAATGCTTCGCTAAGAAAGGCTAAAGACAATGTCGGGACCAATCTTTTTATTACTAACTCTAAGACAGGCTTTCCTGAGGTTATGGAATCACCGAAGTCGCCAATTAATGAATCACGGAAAAATATAAATAATTGTAAGTGCAAAGGTTTATTTAGACCCAAGGAATCTCTTATTGCTTCTATCTGCTCTTCGGTAGCTTCAACACCTGCAATAAGCGCTGCTGGATCTCCAGGGGCGATACGTAATAATGTAAAGGTAAACAACATTACCACCATCACCACAGGTATAGTAGCGATTAAACGACGTATTATGTATCCTTGCAACAAACACTCCCGGGGAAGAATTTATATTTGGAATCGATGACAAAATCCATTAAATCTCGTTCCACCATCACTGCATTTTAAAGCCATGCTAAAAAGGTTTCTAACAGAAGAAGGGAACCAGTCCATCGAAGATGCTATTCATCTCATATGTTCTGGCTCCCATTCTTCTTTCATAGATCTTTATAACCTATGTGCCTCTTCTTTATCAAACTTTTCTGGTGTGTCTTATTTGTCTACCAGCCAAGCATTGTAATAGATAGGCACGAATGTTGGTCGGAAATTCCTGACATACGTCCGATGTGGATATATAGGGAACCATTGTCCCAATATTACGAAGTGCTGGTTGTCATACCACACCCTCTGTATCTCTTCCACAATTTCCATTTGCTTTCCTGCGTCCTGCTCCATAGCAAAATCAAGCTGCAATTGTACCAAATCTGGATTTCCGCCCATATAGTGACCTTCACTAACTATAAAGTGTAATAACGGATCACCACAGAACCATGAAGCACAGAAGTTGGTGAACATATTCCAGTCTTTCTCTCTCAACTTCCCTACTATGGATGCCCAGTCCATGGTAGGCATCTCAACATTAAATCCTGCTTTCTCTAGTTGTGGCTTTAGTACAAAGCCCAACGGAGTCAACTGAGGATAATCTGTAGGATTCATAATGACAATCGGTTCGCCGTTATATCCAGCCTGTGCTAACAGTTCTTTTGCACGCTCTGGATTGTTTTCATTGTAGAACTCTGCTGAGACATCGCTCTCAAGCGGTGTACCACAGAAGAAGACTGCTGGGCACAGCATCCATAGAGCTGGATCACCCAATGAAGCCATATGGTCCTCAGCATTTATTGCAGCTCCAATTGCCTGCCTTACTAATTTGTTATCAGTAGGGAAGACATTAGATTGCATTGTAATTGACGACTGGTTACCAGGAGTGCTTATCATAACGCCAATATCCGGGTTACTATCAAGACGTTGGAAAAAGTCTAATCCAGCATAGTCAACGATATCCCATTCACCAGTCTCTATCCCTGCTATCTTTGTTTCTTCGTCAGGGATTTCTAACCATTCTATCCTGTCGAGATAAGCCTTCTTGCCGCCAGCAAAGAAACTTCCTGGTTCACTTCTTGAGTTATAAGAATCGAAGCGAGTAAAAATCATCCTATTACCCTGCTCCCAGTCTTCAAACTTGTAAGGTCCAGTTCCTATCCATCCATCCATAGGCTCGTTCCAAGGCTTAGAAGCCTGTGGTGCAGGCCATATTTGGACTCCACCAGCTGGTCGTGCTAGTACGGGTAAAACAAGCCCGAAAGTCTGATCAAAGTTGAACTCAAACGTCGAGTCATCTATTTTAGTGGCCGGAACTTCAGAAGCAAACCTGGACCATAACTTACCTCTTTGTGAAGGCAGCCATCTGTTGAAGGAGGCTAGAACATCATCTGTTGTCACCTGCTTACCATTGTGGAAGGTCAGTCCGTCTCTCAAATTCATGGTGTATGTCAACCCATCCGAACTGACATTCCATTTTTCCGCCATCTGAAGCTGCGGATTTAGGGTTTCGTCCAGTCCAAAGAGCGACTCATAGTTATGAGAAGCAATATGAACGGTCACGAATGCAGCGACATAAAGAGGATCAAGATTCGCGATACTAGATTGCGATGTGACTTTAAGAGTCCCGCCAAATATCGGATCGTCGCTAACCGGTGCTGGAGTAGGAGTAGTTACTAAAATCTTCTCCACTACCACCGTTGTTACAACCTTCTTTTCGACTATTTTTTCAATTTCAACGGTCCTCACCACTTCTTTCTCAACAACAACCTCTTTGATTATTGTCTCAGGAGTAGGAGTTGCTCCGCCCCCGCAAGCAGCTAAGGCGAAAACGGCCACCGTCGCTAAAAGTATTCCCAGTGTTTTCTTCATTATTCCCCCCGTTCTTTAATTGTATTTGGCCTGAATCTATATAAATTCTTGTCAAATAAAACAAACGTCCCTCATATTTGGGACACGCAGACGATTCTAGGTTAATTTACTAGCAATTGTCAAGGCCTAAGACTAAGGTCTTTTGGCTATGTAAAGATCGATTGACATATCTATAGACCCCGGATACACTCAATTCCGTTTCGACACCTTTAGTTATAGGAATAAATGATAGTTATTTGTTTATAATTGAGAGGGCAGCGAATGAATGTAGTTGGATATGCAGATCGCATCAGTGTTCAGCCTGGTGAAACCATTAAATTCATGGTTAGTTGTAAATTTCCGTCATATAGAGCCGATATTGTGCGCTTAATACACGGTGATACTCATCCTGATGGTCCGGGTTTCAAGGAAGAAGAGATAAGAACAACGGTCAGTAGGGACTATCCTGGTGCTGAGCAATTGATAAGGAATGGATCTTATGTGATTGTACCCAATGAACCGGCCTTAAATGTCAATGGGGACCTCACTTTGCAAGCATGGGTCTATCCCACAACCGTAGGTGCTGGATCTCAAGGCATAATGACAAAATGCAGAGAGAGTAACGGAAATGGATACGGACTATATATCAACGTTGATGGGAGTCTTTCTCTGCAACTTGGGGACTCTGAAGGTAATATCGATAAATTACAGACCGGCACCCCGATGGAAAATAATCGATGGTATTTCGTAGCGGCTGTTTTCGACTCAATTAATCAGAGAGTAATATTATACCAAAAACCCGTTGTACGTTGGGCAAGAGATACGACAGACGCCATAATAGAGCAACCTACGCCTATATCCACTATATCATCTACGAGTGAACCATTCTTAATAGGCGCATGTTCGAAAGGAAATTCCCCCGAATTACCTATCATATGCGGGCATTTCAATGGAAAGATTGAAAGCCCGAAAGTGTTTAACACCGCCCTGAATCCTTCCGAAATTAAAGAACTTATGGATGGAAAAGACCCAAACGTGATTTCTAAAAAATTAATAGGGGCATGGGATTTCAGTAGGGATTTTTCTACAGAACTAGTAACAGACGCTTCCCAGTATCGTCGACATGGTAGGGCCGTTAACATGCCCGCTAGGGCTATGACAGGCCATAACTGGAAAGGTGATGAAGTAAACTATAACAACGCTCCCGGCCAGTATGGAGCTATTTATTTCCATGATGACGACCTTGATGACGCCAAATGGGAAGTGGGGTTTGAATTTATAGTACCAGAGAACATTAAGAGCGGCGTGTATGCCGCACGCTTAAGAACAAACAACTGGGAAGAAGATGCAAACGAAGACCATATACCTTTCTTCGTAAGGCCAAGAAAGGGAACATCCACAGCTCCAATTGTATTTTTAGCTCCCACAGCTAGCTATCTAGCCTATGCTAATTCTCATACTTGGTCAAATCCCCATACAAGAGCAAGGTTATCAAAATTAATGGGAGTGGAAGCTGCAGAATATCCTGTTCTGCCTCAAGATAAATACGTAGTAAATAACAGATTACATAGCATGTACGACCGTCATACTGACAATTCAGGTGTTGCCTACTCTTCATATCTAAGGCCAATCATGAACATGAGACCTAAAGCTGTATCACCAACCTTAAATTCAGGAAAAGGAGCCGCCCACCAACTAAGTGCGGATCTACATCTTACGGATTGGCTAGAAGCAAAAGGCTATGAATTCGACATCGTAACAGACGAGGATTTACACTTTGAAGGAGCTAGTCTCCTGGCCCCCTACAAGGTCGTGCTAACCGGAAGTCACCCTGAGTATTGGTCGTCTCAGATGCTAGACGGATTGGAAAACTACATGTCACAGGGTGGGCGTTTAATGTACCTCGGAGGTAACGGTTTCTATTGGGTGACTTCTTTCGCTCCTGGAAGACCTCATGTTGTAGAGATCAGGCGATGGCGCGGAACAGAAGTGTGGGAAGCCGACCCAGGTGAATTTTACCATAGTACCTCGGGTGAACTAGGTGGATTATGGAGATTTAGAGGTAGGGCACCTCAAAAACTAACAGGTGTCGGTTTCAGTGCACAAGGATTCGACGCTAGCCTTCCATATCACCGTCAACCTGGTAGCGAGAATGCCAGAGCTCAGTTTATATTTGAGGGCATCGACAAAGACGAAATAATAGGCGATTTCGGTCTGGTGATGGGAGGTGCAGGTGGATTCGAAGTTGACCGTGCTGATATTACACTTGGCACGCCTCCACATGCCTTAGTGTTAGCAACCACAACTGGATTCTCAGATGTTTATCAGCATGTGATTGAAGAGGTGTTAATGAGTGACTCTATGCAAGGAGGCTCCACCAATCCATTAGTTAAAGGTGACATGGTCTATTTTGAAGGCCCTAATAACGGAGCAGTATTTTCGGTCGGTTCTATCGCCTGGTGTGGTAGCCTGTCTGAAAATGACTATATGAACAACGTGTCTAGAATCACAGAGAATGTGCTAAAGAAATTTGCATCGGAATAATCTATAACTGAGTACATACCATAGGTTATCTTCAAAATTGGCCCGCACGTTCTCTCAGTTT
>CAYSLK010000063.1:0-14163 GCA_964431885.1 uncultured Dehalococcoidia bacterium
CATATTTGGTTTAAAATTCTTGTGTCTAGTACAGTAAATTTTGTTGGGACAAAGTTTACAACATTTTTGATTTTTACGTTTTCCAGAAAGTAAAATTGCGGAGAAGTAGTTTTCTTTGAAATCTATATGTTTGCCTTGCGCATCTGTAGATGTAAATATGTCACCATTATATTGAATGCTTTCTCTATTGACATTCCACATTAATCCCACACGATCCATCATCTGTTCGAGGACACTTTCAGCTGCTTTGTAAGCAGCTAAACCAGTTTTAAATGTGACACTACTACCGCCAGTACCACTGGTATAGCCTATAGAATCAGTATCTGAAACTTGAGGGTTAACATCTTCTGCTTTCACACCTAGTAATTCGGCCGCCTGCATCGCTACGGAAGCTCGAGTACCACCTATATCAGTGGAGCCTTCTACTAAATTTATTGTACCGTCTGTGTTAACACTTATAGTACAACTAGATTCTGCACCACCGGTTGGCCAGTATCCAACTGCCACTCCTCTTCCATGATGTGTTTCTGATAGCGGAGCTTTCCAATGAGGATGATTCATCATCGCCTCCAAAACTTCCATTCGACCAACTGAAGGATATCTTAAACCGGTTACGCTTCTCGTACGATCGTCAGCTACATTCTTAATACGAAATTGTAGGGGATTCATATCAAGTTTCACTGATAACTCGTCCACCACGGTTTCTATGGCGAAGGCTGCGTTTGTCGCTCCCGGAGCTCTATAGGCTCCGGCTTTTGGTTTATTAACAACTACGTCATATCCATCAATCATAATATTGGGTATATTGTAGGGAGCGAAAGCGTATTGAGCAGCTATGTCTACAGGGGATCCAGGGAAAGCACCTGCTTCATAGGCCATATAGGCTTGAGCGGCTGTGAAGTTTCCCTCTCTGTCTACCCCCATTTTTACCTTAAGGTAAGAACCGGAAGTGGGACCTGTCCCTTGGAAAACCTCCTTTCGGGTCATGACGATTTTGACAGGATTTCCGGTTATTTTTGATAGCAGCGCCGCAACTGGCTCATGGTAAAGAGGGAATTTACCTCCGAATCCCCCTCCTATCTCCATTGGTACCACCTTGATCTTAGACACAGCAATATTCAAACAAATAGCCATCGCTCTTCTAACTTCAAATGGCCCCTGTGTGCTAGTCCAGATATGTATTCGTCCATCCTTATTCCAAAAAGCGGTAACGTTCATCGGCTCGATATATCCTTGATGAATCATCGAGGTGTTAAATTCCTTTTCGATTACCAAGTGGGAAGCATTAAATGCTTTATCGATATTTCCTAATGTATGCTTGTAATGCTGAGATACGTTAGTCAGGCCGTCTTCAACTGAACCAAACTTTTGAGTACGTAAATCTTCGTGCAATATCGGAGCATCCTCAGTCATTGCCTTTGGCGCATTTGTAACAGAAGGAAGAATCTCATATTCTACTTTTATTGATTTAAGGGCTTCTTCTGCTATATGGGGATTGTCAGCGGCTATACCTGCAACGGCATGACCAACATATAAAACTTTTCTTGCAGCTAAGACATTCTCGCGGATATATTTTAGGTTCATTGGTCCAAGACCATAATCTGCCATTTCAGCAGGCTTGGTATGAGGGAGATCCAGATACGTTACAATTCCCTTTACGCCTGGCATCGATTCGGCAATTGTTGTGTCAATAGATTTAATTATAGCGTGAGCATGAGGACTTCTTAGAAGTTTCCCGTGTAACAACCCAGCTGGGTTTATATCAGCACCGTACGCAGCCCTTCCCGTTACTTTGTCGACACCGTCATGGCGAATTGGATTGGTGCCAATTACCTTATATTTATCTTGTTCTAATATGACTTCGGGTCTTCGAATTTTATTTGCCATGGTTAAGGGGCCGCCTTTCATCAGCTTCTTGTATATCGTTTAGAGAAGTGTAACTCATATATAGATCTTCTGTGAATAGGAAGTAAGTCTTAAGGAGAATTGGTATCTAGAAATTATTCGTCTATACCTGAAGGACGTTGAATGCTACAATTCTTGTGGAAGTTAGCATCGGATTCTATAACGAGATATTCAAACGTTGGTATAGGTAAAAATAAACCAGATGAGGATAAGCGGAAAGGTAGCATTAATTACTGGCGGTTCTAGAGGTATAGGTGCGTCCATAACCCGTCTATTGGCGACAGAAGGCTCAAAAGTTGTCATTGGCGATATATCGCCTGATTCAGGAAAGGAGCTTGTTAAAGATATAAATCGCGATGGTGGAGATGCAACATTTTATACTCTTGATGTAACAAGTGAAATTGAGTGGTCTGAAATCGTACGTAATATTATAGTTAAATTTGGGAGAATTGATATTCTTGTCAATAATGCTGGTATTCTGAGACCAGAAAATGTCCTTGATACAACAGAGGAGACTTGGAACGAAGTGATGTCAATTAACGCAAAGGGAACTTTTATAGGAACAAAGATAGTAATACCATATATGCGTGATTCTGATGGAGGATCCATTGTAAACATATCGTCGACCGCTGGTATTACTGGAACATCAAGAGCAGCTGCATACCATGCCTCAAAAGGAGCAGTGAGGCTATTTTCTAAATTAACAGCTGTACAATATGCAAAAGACAAAATCCGTGTCAATTCCGTTCATCCGGGCCCGATTAATACAACTATGTTATCTAATGCATACGGTGGCGGCGAGGATAAAGTAAAAGAGTGGGAATCTTTAGTGCCCTTAGGTAGACTTGGAAACCCAATTGACATAGCATATGGTGTGCTATTTTTAGCGAGTGATGAATCATCTTTTATTACTGGGTCTGAGTTAATTATAGATGGTGGTAGAACGGCGATATAAGAAACATATGTAATGATAGTTTGTCAGCTTTAACCTGAGGAGTTTAAGTAATGAGATTGTCTGGGAAGGTTGCATTAATCACCGGGTCAGCCCGAGGAATGGGTGCAATAGAAGCTGAGTTATTTTCTGACGAGGGTGCTACCGTGGTTATAACAGATGTTCTTGAAACATTAGGTAAAGACTTAGAATCTAAATTGACGGAACGTGGTAAAAGGACTCTTTTTACTAAACTTGATGTTACCTGCGAGGAAAATTGGGTTCAAGTAACGAAACAGGTAATGGATAAGTTTGGGAGGATAGACATATTAATAAATAATGCTGGGATCTACAGCACAACACCTATTGAATCCACAAGCATAGAAGAGTGGAACCAGGTTATGTCTGTAAATGTCAGTGGGATCTTTCTAGGAACTAAACATTGTGCACCACATATGAGAAAAGGTGGAGGTGGATCAATCGTAAACTTGTCTTCGACCGCTGGTTTGATAGGCGGATATAGAGGTGGAGCTTATGGGTCATCAAAAGGGGCCGTTAGGCTCTTCACTAAGAATACAGCATTACAGTTTGCGAAAGATGGTATAAGGGCAAATTCAGTACACCCTGGACCCATTGACACAGAAATGATTGCAGAGAACCTGTCTACACCAGAAGGACGATATGCTTCAATTTCTAGAATACCGTTAGGTAGATTAGGAACGGCTTTAGATGTTGCCTATGGGGTTCTCTTTTTAGCTTCAGATGAGTCATCTTTTTTGACCGGTTCAGAGCTAGTAATTGATGGTGGAGTGACAGCGCAATGAGGAGTGATAACGATGGAATTAGAGGGAAAGGTCGCGATTGTAACTGGAGCTGGTAAGGGCATTGGTCGAGCTATTGCTGGAGCTTACGCTATAGAAGGTGCTAAACTAGTTTTAGTCTCTCGAACCTTAGAAGAGGTTCAAGATGCGGGAGAAGAAATTTCGAGATTTGGCATAGAACCATTACCTCTATCAATTGATGTGTCAAAGCCTGAGCAAGTTGACACTATGTTGGCCTCCTCAATAAATAAATTTGGCTCGATCGATATATTGGTCAACAATGCGGCGGTTTTGGGACCCGTCGGACCATTTATACAGAATGATATGGCTAAATGGGCCGAAACTGTTAATATTAATGTCACTGGACTAGCACTTTGTTGCAAGGCCGTTTTGCCCCTAATGATAAAACAGAATGCGGGTAAAATCATTAATCTTTCCGGCGCTGGCGTTAATCGTTCTTCACCAACTTTGTCTGCATATGGAGTTTCAAAAGCAGCAGTTGTGCGTTTCACAGAGACTCTATCTATAGAGCTTGAAGGTACAAATGTAACGGCAAATGCATTAGGCCCAGGTCAGATTGACACTCAGCTGTTAGATCCGATTGTGGATGCAGGATCCGACCTGGTTGAACCTCTAATGTATAATATGGTTAGGAATACAAAATCGGGTGGAGGAGCGTCCATTGAAAACGCCGCCGCTCTTGCCGTCTGGCTTGGATCTGAGAGATCAGATGGCTTGAATGGACGTATGATTTCTGCGACTCAAGCCGAATGGTTAAATAAATCAATCGATATATCCGAAATAATGTCCTCAGATTTATACACCCTTCGCTTCAACTCCTGAAGATCTACAGGGAATGGCCGAATCGTGTGTTTGAGATCTTTTACCTTTATCAAGCGTCTAGCATTGCTAGAATATAGCGAGTGGATTGACGGGAGAACCAGTGGTATTTGTTAACCTTAACGGTCCAATCGAGAGCATGAACTCCCAACGATTCCGTTTTTTACAAGCTACAGCTAATTCTTCTAGATTGGCATTATCTAAAATCCACATTCCCATTGCCACCAAGCCAATTTGGTGTATCGGGTTTGGGACCGCTTTATAGATAGGCGGTATTATGTCATTCCCTGTATCGGTGCCTAGCATTGAAATTCCTCGTTCATGGAACAATGGCAAACACGCGGGGTGGCATGCGGTAGACCCTACGGTCTTGAAATCGACAGGACCCTCAATTTTCCGTCGGTTCAATTGACCAGTACGAATAAGTAATAAATCTCCCTCTTGGATTGTGAATCCGCATTGGATTTCAGCTGCCAATATGTCTTCTGGCATAACGCCGGATCCTCTTTCGACCCAGTCTATCCCTCTTACTAGTGGTACATCTACTAAGATTCCTCTTGTGACTATCCCGTTCTTCGCCAAATCAACCGACTCTACTGTTGCTCCAAGACTCGTAGAAATTAAATGCGATGATCTGTCGTTGTACATTTTCCCATTCCAAAAAAAATGAGCTGGTGTGTCTATATGGGTTATTGTGAATCCATGGAAAATCATGCCGAAATAGTCCGTGGCGCCTTGGACTGTCCTAGAGCTCAATTTGTCACCGGAGGACCATCCTTCTCCACTTTCCACCATAAAATGGACTGGTGGGGCAAGAACATCAGGACCACTCTCAAATACCACTGGGCGAGCACAAGATACCGTGACTCCGTCTTCAACTAGACTAGATGCATATTTGGTTTTTTCAGGTGATAGGAAATTAAGTGTACCAAGCTCATCGTCCTTTCCCCATCTTCCCCAGTTGCTAAGAGATTTAAAATATTCCAGCACTGCTTTTTCTGAGGGTTCATTTGTAATGACGTTCAATATCCACCTCGTATGAAAGAATGAAGACTATCTGAGATGATTATACCTCTTAATCATAAAATTACTACAGACTTCAACAATCAACGTTAGTTGCTTATTAAATAAATTGGTAATAAACTTTCCCAATCCTAGTATATTTCTCAGGAGAACAGAATTTTCAACCTACTTAAACGTCTCTCACTAAATTCATCATACTTCGCATCTCTGGCATACAGCGATTATCGAACATTATGGCTGGCCAATTTGAATGCGGGGGCGGCTGCATGGGCATTAATCGTCGCTCGTGGTTGGGTTGTTTACGAGATATCTGACTCATCATTATGGGTAGGAATTGTAACGTTTGCTGCAATGATACCGCGTGTCATCGTAACTCCATTATCTGGATATTTATCAGATCGATTCGATAGAAGATCTGTCATTGCCGTCATGTTTAGCATCAATTTAGTTCACAATGTCTTTCTGGGCGTGCTGATATTAACAGATAATGCTGAAATCTGGCATTTAGTACTATTGTCTATAGTAAACGGTTCAGCCAGAGCTAGTCAGATGCCAGCTGGTCAAGCTCTTATAGTAAATTTGATTCCCAGAAAGCTTCTTCTAAATGGCATAGCTTTAAACCAGGCTACAATGCATGGATCTAGACTTCTTGGCCCAGCAGCTATAGCTCCATTATTGGCAACAGCAGGTTCTTCCGGTGCGTTTTTCCTTTGCTCTGGATTTTACGCTATAAGTTTAATTCTAACCTTTAGAATTAAAACAGCTTCTACTGGTCAACTAACACCAGGGAAAGGGGTCTTAGGTAATATTGGCGAAGGTATTAAAAGTGTGTACAAAATACCCGCCCTAAGAGTAATTGTTTTAATAGCATTTTTCCATTGTGGGTTAACAATGTCCTTCGAATCCGTTTTACCCGTGCTAGCCGAAAATCGACTGGACGCCAAGGGGGCAGGTTTCAGTTACCTAATGATGGCTGTTGGAGCCGGTGCTATGATCTCTGTTGTCTTACTGGCAGGGATACGTGATGATAGCAAAAAAGGGAAAATATTTCTTAATCTCGCGGTACTCAGTGGTCTGTCTCCATTCGTATTAGCATTTTCTTCAACAATGCCATTAGCCTTAATTGGCGCTGCAGCTATGGGTGCAACGCAAGCAGGGTTTATGACACTAACCCACACTTTCATACAGTCAGTAACCCCTGATGCCATTAGAGGCCGTGTAGGTGGGGTATATTCGATGCATATAGGCGGGATGATGGCATCGGCTAATCTAATCAATGGTTGGGTAGCCGACTACATTAACGCACAAACACTCCTTGCTGTGGCTAGCGCAGTTTTTGTATTTATAGTCTTTTTAACTTGGTGGCAAAAAACCTTCCGTCAAATTTATACAAAAGGCTTGCAGGAATAGCATTTGTTTTAAATATAGCACCTTGGGCATTAGATACTTCTTGATTGACCTGAAGAATTATGAATAGATGTGTTATGTTCACTTGTGATTAGTTGCACTAATGAGATAATATATGGCGAGATGTTTAACGACATCTATCTGATTATCTAGTTAATTTTTGTATAGTAAGGGGAATGAAATATGGTTACGCAGAATTGGGGGGACATCTACAAAGAATTAGGAGCCAAACCAGTCATAAACGCTATTGGAAGTGTTACGTTATTGGGTGGCTCTACACCAGAACCAGAAGTTAAAGAAGCAATGGAAATGGCTGATGGTGCTTATATTCCATTGATGGATTTAGAGATATGGGGTGGTAATTCCATAGCCAAAATGGTTGATGTGCCAGCAGCTTATATTACAGCGGGAGCTGGATCGGCATTGACTTTGGCGACGGCTGCCTTTATGGCCGGAGATGACGACGAAAAGATTCAACAATTACCCAACACCGACGGCATGAAGGATGAAATCTTAATTCAAACCAGGCAGAGATATTGGTACGATCGTTGTTTAGAACTAGCTGGAGCTAAATTAGTAAATTTCGGTACAGAAGAGAAGACTACTAGAGAAGACTTAGAGAAAGCCATAGGACCCCAAACGGTTGCAGTCCATTACTATGCTGTGGAACAATCCATCGATCCTGACGCCCTATCGCTGGAGGATACCATAGAAATCGCTCACGCGAGGAACGTTCCCGTTATGGTGGATGCAGCAGGGCAAATCTACCCTCTGGAAAACCTCGGGAAATATGTTCGTATGGGAGCGGACTTTCAATGTGTTGCGGCAAAATACATGGGTGCACCACAGTCAGTTGGATTTGCATTAGGGACCCAAGAAACTATAGATAAAATTGCACTCCAATCATTTGTTGGATATGAAGGCAGGCGAATTAGAGGAATTGGTCGCCCACAAAAAGTAGACAGACAGGAAATGATTGGATCGGTTGCGGCTGTTAGAAGATGGATGACGATGAATCATGAAGAACGGCTTGCAACAGTAGAAGGGAAATGCCAGAGTATTTTATCACCACTACGTGGTATAGAGGGTTTGCACGCTGAAATGCTAGATAATGTTATAGGTCATCAACCGTTAGGTGTTAGATTGCGGGTTGATTCGAGCATTACTGGCCTAACTGTAGAGGATGTTGTAGAGAAACTTAAAGATGGTGACCCATCCATTTGGACTAGAGTAGATCCTTACGAAGATGGAGCAATAACTATCCATGTGTTTGGACTGTCAGATGGAGAAGAATTAATAGTCGGAAATAGAATTGCTGAGCTCTTTAAGTAATTCTTCTTTTGCAGTAACTGAACTTTCAGAGAGTACCCAAATATTACAAAAATATGCTTAAAGAGATAAAGGCTAACAATATTGGTTTATGCAGGTAAATAGAGCCTTGACAGTGCTTTTACCTATTAGTATTATGCTGGTATAGATTTTGCACTACGGTCAGCTATAGTTGCCTAACAGGAGATGCCGCATGAGTATGACGAAAAAGAAAAGATCTCTCGTAGTTTTACAATTGAGTGGCGGAAACGACGCTTTGAATACGGTTATTCCTTATGAAGATAACAGGTACTACGATTTCAGGCCTGGAGTAGGTATACCTCAGGATCAGGTTTTAGAACTGACTGATGGATTGGGACTTAATCCAAACATGCGATCTATCAAACATTTGTGGGATCAAGGTAAAGTGGGAGTCATCAATGGCATCGGATATCCTAATCCCAACAGGTCACATTTTCGTTCTATGGATGTATGGCATACAGCAGAACCAGAGAAAATTGGTGCCACTGGTTGGCTCGGCAGAGCAATCAGAGAACTAGATCCGTCTGGTGATAATGTTTTAACAGGAGTTAATTTTGGTAGAGGCCTACCTAGAGCTTTACATGCGAAAGGTGTTTCCGTTGCTTCTGTCGGAAATCTAGAGACGTATGGACTAATGCCGGACATAACCAACCAGGCTATGCGTGATTTAGCACTGGAGGCTTTTTCTCAAATTTACGGAGCAGCAGGTAACAAAGATGAAGTCTCCCAGTTTCTATCTCAAACTGGTTTGGATGCCATGAAAGGAGCTGATATTATACGTACCGCTCCGGAGCGATATTCATCCAGTGTAGAATACAGTGATAGTCCTGTAGCGCAAAGCCTGAAGAGTATTGCCCAGGTCGTCTGTGCAGATCTTGGGACGCGAATATATTATGCGCAATATGGCAGTTTTGACACTCATGCTGGAGAAATAAGTTCGCATGCTAAATTGTGGCAAGATGTATCCAACGCTATTGGAGACTTTCAAGATGATCTGAAAGAACATGGAAGAGAAGATGAGGTCTTATTATTAGTTTTTTCTGAGTTTGGACGAAGGATAAGAGATAACGGTTCGGGTACAGATCATGGTTCAGGTGGAGTCGCGTTTGTCATTGGTGGCGATGTTAATGGAGGCTTGTACGGCGAATTCCCATCGCTAAAAGAGGATGATCATTTAGAAGGCGACCTTCATTTTAACAATGATTTTAGGAGTACCTATTCAACGATAGCCGATAAGTGGTTAGGTCTAGATCCGGTAGAAATATCAAATGGTAACTTCGAGCAATTCGATTTTGTTTCCAAACTGGTCTAGGCCAGAGCGCTGTAGTTGAAGTAGTCTCCACGCATATACTATGTTTAGGGTGCGCTTAGTTTCCTTCTCAGGTTAGTTAACAAATCATCAACCATACGTTCTATATCGTACTGTGGAAGCCAATCCCATTCGTCTCTGGCAACAGTGTCGTCTAAAGAATCGGGCCAAGAATCCGCTATGCTTTGCCGTATAGGATCTATCTCGTAGTCGATCTCGAAGTCCGGAATTCTCTTCTTAATACTTTCCGCTAATTCCGATGGCGTGAAACTCATAGCATTCACGTTAAAATCGCAATGATGCCGTAATCTATTTATATCTGTCTCTGCCAGATCTACAATAGAATTTATGGCGTCCGGCATATACATCATTGGTAACCGCGTATCGGATTCCAGGTAACAAGTATATCTCTTTTTTCGAATAGCCTCGTAAAAAATAGCCACAGCATAGTCAGTAGTACCAGCGGTAGGCTCTGTCTTCCAGCTTATTATACCAGGTAGTCGTATACCCCTAACATCTAATCCGTGTTTTACAAAATAATAGTCCCCCATTAATTCACCAAATACTTTCGATATACCATAAAGGGTCTTGGGTTTTAGAATTGTGTCATTGGGTGTGTTGACTTGAGGGGTTTCAGGGCCAAAAGAGGCAATTGAACTGGGAACTATGATTCTACTCAATTTTTGAGTCACGCCTATTTCTAATAAGTTGTATAGACCTGAAAAGTTGACCTTATAGGCAATTTGGGGTTTCTGCTCAGCCAAAGCGGACAAAACCGAACTCATGTGAAATACGGTATCAATATCGTATTTTTCTATAACGTCTTTAATTGCATTGTAATCTGTTACATCAATCGTGGTACAGGGGCCAGTAGAAAGTAAATCGTCAGTCAGAGGGGTCGTATGGCCAGCCGCAATGACGTTATTATTCCCATACTTATTCCTCAACTCAGGCACTAACTCTGATCCAATCTGTCCCGCTGCGCCTGTAACCAGTATTCTTTTCATTACATCACTCCCTTAGTTAAAGCTTACTGATTCCAAACTATCTCTGCTGTAACAGATCGAAATCTAAGGATATAAAGCGTTCATGTAGTTCTTTGATTGCCTCTGTTGATATCGGTAGCTCTTGTTCAACCATCTTTATATTATTTAACATATGCTCGGGATTCCGTGTTCCTACAATAGCTATATCAATTTCAGGATGACCAAAAATAAAGCCCAAAGCTAGTAAAATATTATCATCCGGGGCATTTATTACATCACACGTACTCTCCATAAGCTGAGATCTTCTAAAATATTCATCGGTGTAGTTATTATTATAGCGCATCCTTTTACTAGGACTTATTTTTGATCCCCATGCCCCGTTAGCAATGGGCCTTTTGGCAATAAGTCCCATTCCTCTTGATTTTACGGGTTCGAATAGCTTTAACCTGGCGTTTTGATCTAAAAGGCTAAAACTGGTTTGTAATGTATCGAACTGATCACTCTCTACCGCCCATAACGCAGCATCATTATCACCGCTATAGCCAATAAATCTGGTTTTGCCAGCTTTTTTGGCATCTTGTAATGCTCTGATGGCTTCGCCTTTATTTAGAATATCTATGTCACAGGAGTGTAATTGCACCAAATCTAAATGGTCTGTTTGCATGCGCATTAGACTTCTCTCGATACTGTCTTGGATAGTTTGATATGTCCAAGATTCTCCAATGTAGCCTCCTGTTGCATGTCCGCATTTAGTAGCTAATATGTACTCATCGCGTCGATGAGATATTGTTCTACCTACGAGTTCTTCACTAATAAAGTAACATGGAGCGGTGTCAAGAAACAGAATACCTCCGTCCAACGCCGAGTTAAGAACACGACTAGCTTCATTAATTTCTGACATCGTTAATTCTTCACCGATAGCTGCTAATCCTGCACCTAATCGGCTAACTTTTAATCCAGTTCTCCCTAGGGTTGTAGTCTCCAAACCTTACTCCTTTGCCACACCTTTATATTTACATTTTAACTTAACAGATGCTAAAGTAAAGTACCAAGGGGGGTAAGTTATGATTTTAGTCACTGGGGCAGCTGGCAGGTTAGGTCGTAAGGTCGTAAACCGTTTACTGGAAGACGGAATGGAAGTATTGGGAACTGACCAGGTGGCTTTCAATGAGTCACCGAGTGCGTACGTCCAGGCTAACCTGTGCGAATCGAACGCTGTGAGCGATCTGTTAAATGGTATTAGCGGAATCATACATTTAGGAGCGATACCTGGACCAACGAGGCATACGCCCCATGAAATATTTGAAAATAATGTAATGAGTACTTATAACTTAATGGCTGCGGCTTCAGATTGCGCAATTAAACGAATTGTTTTTTCGTCAAGTGCATTTGGGATGGGGTGGGCTCATGATCCTAGAGCATTCATACCGAAATATTTGCCATTGGACGAAGATCATCCAATGATGCCATTTGAGTCATATGGTTTGTCTAAACAAATTGGTGAATGTATAGGGGCAATGATTTCTAGACATGCTACTACTTCTGTTGCCAGTCTACGGTTCACGAACGTAGCGACGTCCGAAACACAATCACAATTCCCATGGAAAGCACCCACAATTTCAGATCCACTAACCTTGGTAATGTGGGCGTATGCAGATGCTAGAGACGTTGTTGAAATGCATTTACTATCACTTAAAGCTGATTTCAATGGTCATGAAGCTTTTCTTATAGCTCAACCCAAAACTCGTTTCGAGGAAGCAACATCAGACTTAATCGAAGCTAATTTTAGTTCATCGATTCCACTGAAAAATGAAATGGTTGGCAATGCAAGCGTGATCAGCACACTCAAAGCTCAGACTATGTTGGGCTTCAAGCCTATACCAGATTGGCACCGAACGTAATACAAATAAGATTACCACCTTCCCGGTGTCACTCTATCCAAGCAAGTCCGTATACTTCTATTATAGCTCCATGGCGATTTATACTGACCTAGCTGTAGAGAATCAAACAGCAGTAATTCACGACATTTATTTGATTACTTAATCCCTAGCTCTAGTTCTATCTCACCCAACACCACATCAACGGTGTTGACAATTCTATCAATTTCATCTCTTTTTACACAAAGAGGAGGAGCTATAACTATTGTACCTCTTGGTCTCAAGACCAAACGATGCTCAGCAAATTTCTTTGCCATCAACTCTTCTATTCCAACCTCAGAGGGAAATCTTTCCTTACTCTTGCGGTCTTTAACAATCTCCAAAGCTGTAATCAGTCCTAATCCTCTTGCGTTACCAATAATTGAATGCTCTACTTGTAACGATTTCAGTTGATCAAGCAAGTATTTCCCCATTTGTTCTGCGTTCTGTACCAGTCGGTCTTCTTCAATTATCTTTATATTTGCGAGGGCTGCTGCTGCTGTGACTGGATGTCCACCAAAAGTCAGCGTCATAGGGAAAATATTACCTGGTCCAGTAAAAGCATCGGCAACCCGACTACTCACAATCGCAGCTGCCATTGGTAAGTAAGTACTAACGACACCCTTCGCTACCGTCATGATGTCCGGGATTACATCCCAATGATTGATACCAAACCATTTACCTGTCCGTCCAAACCCACAAATCACTTCATCATCTATAAGTAGAACTCCGTATTTATCGCAAATTTGACGAAGCATTGGCCAATATTCAGGTCCGGGAACAGAAGCAGCATCTATAGGTGTGTCGGCACAAACAGGCTCAGCAATTACAGCGGCAACGGTTTCTGGTCCATTAAATACAATTAAGTCCTCTATGGCTTGCGCTGCCTTAACAGCTATTTCTGAAGGATCCTCACTATCGAACTCGTTTCTATATGGATTGGGTTGTGGGGCATATAATACACCTGGGTAAGGTGGTTCAAAATCAGATCTTCCATCACGTCCACCAAGCCAGGTGGTTATCCCTAATGCGCCGTGATAGGATCCTTTCCTACTGATGATTTTGTATCTACCACCTTCTCCATTTCTTTTGTGGTAGGCTTTTGCTATCTTTATTGCTGTTTCATTAGCTTCTGAGCCGCCTGTAACAGCCCAACTTCTTTCTAGGTCTCCAGGAGTTATCTCTGCGAGTTTTTGACTTAAAGCAGCAATCGGTGGAGTGGTTGTACCTCGTGGTGTAAATGTTATTTTTAACATTTGTTCTAAGACAGCATCAGCTATTTCTGTCCTTCCATAACCAACGTTGACATTTAGATACCCACCATTTACATCAAGCCATGAGTTACCCTCTGAATCAATTACCTCCATACCTTTTCCATCAACTATAATCAATGGATCGCCTTCTTCAGCCATTTGGCGCCAATCCCTAAAGTGCATCCAATTGTGTTTAAGTGAAGCTTTCCTTAGTGCATCTGTATCTACTGTTCCAACCATAATATCGCTATCCCTCCAAGTAAGTTAAACTATCTAGTATTCTACAGGCCTAATTCTCGTTCCAGACTTCCTATTGAGACATCTAATTTCGCAACTATTTCATCTATATCATCTCTTGTAACGCTAATTGGTGGAGCTATGGTAACTATACCTTTAGAAGCCACAAGTATCATTCCGTTTTC
>CAYSLK010000064.1:0-5498 GCA_964431885.1 uncultured Dehalococcoidia bacterium
AAATGGGATTCCCTATATTTACTGGGCTTCGAGGATTAGGAATTTCGGAGGTAGCCGATCAGGTTGAAAGTTATATCGAAGCCTGGAATGAGGCTAAACACACTGGACCACTCAATATTTTTCTCAGGGTACCTGTATACGTTGCATCAAAAAAGGACAGGGCTATACGAGACCCAGAGGTCAGTTTTATGCGCCAATTCCGTAGATTAGGAAGCCAACTAGCGCTATCCAGTTCACACGCTGGCTCAGAAACAGAAAAAGAACGAATACTTCGAATTAACACATTGGCCAACATAACCTGGAACACTGTGTTAAAAGAAAAAGTGGTAGTAGGTACTCCAGCTATGGTTATAGAAAGACTACAGGAAATGAAAGAGGTTCTCCATTTAGATGGAATAATAGCGGAATTTAATGCCGGAGAACTTATTCCACCTGAGCTAATCGAATCTTCATTAAAACTATTTTGTTCTGAAGTTATGCCAGCGTTTAGATGAGTAATTTAAAATATCAACAAATAATGAGTCGGAAAAGATGTAAGGAGGGCAGACGAAATGATAATTGACATACACAGACACATGTGGTCTTCGACACAAAGGCATCCAAAAGCGCAAGAGATAACGCAAAGAGCTCGAGTCGCCAGATATAAGCTTCTTGATCCGCCGCCACTTGTGCCAGATATAGATGCCACTGCAGACGACATCGTCAATGAAATGGATGAGGCAGATATTGATGTTTCCATGCTGCTTCTTGCGGATTATCACATGAGGCTTGGTGATGCCATATTTAGCCCAGAAGGGGAAAACAGAATACAAGTTCATATGTCAGAAAGACATAAAGGTAGGCTTCACCCATTTTTCGGAATGGACCCGCGAAGACCGGATGCAGCTTCTCTTTTTGAACTCGGTCTAAAAGAATGGGGGGTAAAAGGATTAAAGCTGCACCCTACTACAGGATTCTACCCCAGCGACCCGTTATGTTATCCCTTATATGAGAAGTGTATTGAATACGGTGTCCCTGTGATTTTCCACACCGGTCCGATGCCCTCACCGCTGTATAGCCGTCATGCCATGCCGATAGAATTCGACCAACCGGCTTCAGATTTCCCTGATCTAACGATTATAATGGCTCATTCCGGTGCCGGGCACATAGCCGTGCCACATCAGTGGATAGATGCGCTATCAATAGCAAGTGAGAATCCGAATATCATGTTAGAACTCTCATGCTGGCAAATCTTATATAAGGAAGATCCGAAATCTTTCGTTCTAGCCGTTGACACTATGAGAAATGAAATCGGTATTGAAAGAATTATATTTGGCAGCGATTTCCCTGGACCAAGAACGATAATGCCCCTGAAAGATTGGGTAGACGCTATAAAGAGACTTCCGTCCTTGGGGGAGGAACACGGTGTTCGATTTGACGATGGTGATGTGAATGCTATACTCGGAGGTAACAGTGAACGTATCTTGAAGCTGTAGATTAGGTAAGGTGAAAGCTTTTCTAGGCGGATGTTATAATAATACCCCAGAGAATGTTCAAACCTGCTAATAGAACATAATTTTCTGAATGCCAGCACAAGCCACTATATCTGCATCATAGTAGTGAATACCAGAAATAAATTTGGACGATAAAAGATTTTTATGAATTTCCATGGCAGTAGGTAAAGAATCCATAATGCTTCTCACTATAGATATAGGTAATACCAATATTACAATGGGAGTCTTTAAACAAGAAGATTTACTCGCGACCACTAGGATTTCAACAGATATATCTCGAATGCCAGACGAATATGGTCTGATCATAAGTCAATTGCTCGCTTTGAAAGGTATAACCCTAACTGACATAAATGCACTCTGTATGTGTAGCGTAGTACCTCCCTTGACACCCGTATTTGTAGAACTAAGTGAATCATTTCTCGGTGTCCAACCTCTTATTGTCGGATCAGGGACCAGAACGGGGATTAAAATAATGTATGATCATCCTCGAGACGTAGGTGCGGACCGTATAACTGACGCCGCAGCGGCTTTAAGCATATATGGATCTCCAGTCATTATTGTAGACATAGGAACAGCTACTGTATTTGATGCGGTCTCCAAACATGGTGAGTACCTCGGCGGTGCTATCGCGCCTGGCCTTGCAATCGCCGCGGACGCGTTATTTCATAGCACATCTCAGCTTAGAAGAGTTGAATTAAGTCGACCTGAAACCCCCATAGGGAAAAATACCGTACATGCAATCCAATCAGGTTTAGTCCTAGGCTACTCAGATCTGATAACAGGTATGATAGGAAGATTCAACGAGGAACTAGGAGGTAGTTCTAAAGTAATTGGAACAGGTGGACTTGTAGAGATAATAGCCGACGAAGTCACATTGTTCGACGCTATAGATCCATATTTGACCCTGAACGGATTAAAATTAATACACCAACTTAATAAGAATCGATGATCTAAATTGTAAGTTGTCCAAGGATTTTCTTATGCTGAATTCCATAAACGGCAAATTCGTTACTCTTGGTGTTACGGGAAGCATTGCCAGTTACAAAGCGGTTGATCTAGCTAGTAAATTAACCCAGAAGGGGGCTAAAGTCGACGTTATAATGACTGAAGCATCTCAAAAATTTGTGACACCACTTGCATTTCAAGCCGTCACCCACCGTACAGTTTCTACTACACTTTTTTCTACGACCTCAGAATTGGGAATAAATCATGTAGCATTAGCTGAAAGATCCGATTTAGTTGTGGTGGCACCAGCTACCGCAAGTACCATAGCAAAAATAGCATTGGGGTTAGCTTCTGATTCCTTAACTTCAACAATCTTGGCGACAAAAGCCCCTGTATTAATAGCACCAGCAATGGACGCCAATATGTATGACAATTTCGCTACACAGGAAAACGTTCGTAAATTAAAATCAAGAGGATTCCTGATTGTCGGTCCGTCAGTAGGCAGATTGGCGTCTGGGTTAGAGGGTAAGGGACGTCTGGTTGAACCTGACGAACTTATGGGACATATTGAATCTTCTCTCCATAAAAGTTCAGACTTGAAGGGGTTTAAAATTCTGGTGAGTGCCGGAGGGACGAAAGAAGCTATAGACCCAGTAAGGTTTATATCTAACCGATCTTCCGGGAAAATGGGCTACTCTATTGCTGAGGCCGCTGGTTCAAGAGGCGCCGAGACAGTGTTAGTTTCCGCAACTACCAGTCTACCAAAGCCGACGAATACTCGTGTTGTCAATGTAGAAACAGCTATTCAAATGAGAGAGGCTATTATTAAAGAAAGTGTAGAGGCGGACGTTCTTATTATGGCCGCCGCCGTTTCTGACTGGAGACCCGTTAAGACTTCTACAAGAAAACTTAAAAAGACTCAGCATGACACAATGAAAATCGAATTGACAAAGAATCCAGATATCTTAAAAGAAATACATGGCGACAAACTCGTAAAAGTTGGGTTTGCAGCGGAGACAGAGAATATTATTACTAATGCGAAAATCAAAATATTAGAAAAAGATTTACATTTGATTGTAGCGAACGATATTACGGACTCAGAAAGTGGATTCGGTTCCGATAACAATAAGGTTTTTATATTGGATAGATCTAACGTTGTTGAAGAGTTACCATTAATGACAAAACTGAAGGTCGGACATCACATTCTCGACAGAGTAGCAACATTAATTCGATAGAGAACACCATCAATTTTGAAGGAGATATAGCAAATGCCATTCGTTAAGGTCGAACTACTTGCAGGACGAACAAAAGCTCAAAAGTCCGAATTGGCAAAGGTCATTACCGAAGCTGTAGCCAGAATTGCGAAGACGACGCCGGAAAGCACAACTGTTGTTTTTCAGGATGTCTCGCATGAAAACTGGTCTCAAGCCGGCGTATTAGCATCGGATTAATTACGCCCCGCCTAAAACTAACTTATCTCTATGAAGATTTGCACAAGGTTAATTTAACAAAATGCAACCAGTCCAATTCTTGATGTGGGATTTCGCGCGTGGTATACTCGACCCTCACACTCAATCAGTTCTGTTTTATATAGAAAAGCTCAAGGCTAAGCACGTTTTTGTAAATTAAAAAGAGACGTACAGAACAAATGGAGACTGATCTTAGCTAAACAAAGAATTCCTTCCAAGGATACCGCCAGAAACTGCATAATATCTGTCAATATCCAACTGTACAGCTACCTTAACATTCGCATTATAAACATTTAAAAAATCATCTTTAAGAAAACAGAGGAACAATATTATGACTCAAACTCAAACTCTCCCACTGACACCATACCAAGTAAAGAGATATAGTCGTCACATAATTATGCCTCAAGTTGGAAGCAAGGGTCAAAGGAAATTACTAGATTCCAAAGTACTAATAGTCGGGGCGGGAGGTTTGGGCTCTCCCATAGCGATATATTTGACGTTAGCTGGTGTGGGCACAATAGGAATAGTAGACTTTGACACCGTCGACGTAACCAATTTGCAGAGGCAGATATTACACTACGATAGTGATATTGGGCGCCCAAAGGTTCAATCTGCAACCGACACTCTGAAAGCATACAATCCCGACGTACATGTAAATGTACACGAGGAACCTATAATATCGGAAAATGCAATGGAAATTATATCAGAATACGATGTGATTATTAATGGAGCCGACAATTTCCCAGCTAGATATTTGGTAAATGACGCATCTTATTTAAGTAATAAACCACTGGTAGATGGAAGTATTCTGTTATTCGACGGCCAGGCAACTGTATACATACCAGGTAAGGGCTGTTACAGGTGTCTTTTCCCTGCTCCACCACCTCCAGGGGAAGTTCCCAGTTGCGCAGAAGCAGGTGTTCTAGGCATGTTGCCTGGATTGGTAGGTACAATTCAGGCAACCGAAACAGTTAAGCTCATTATGGGGATCGGAGATTCTTTATCAGGACGGCTTCTATTGATTGATGCAATCGATATGGATTTCAGAACCGTCAAAATTCGACGCAATCCTAAATGCCCTCTTTGTGGAGACGATCCTACGGTTACGGAATTGATAGACTATGATGCTTTTTGTGGTGCGCCGGGGTCCTAACACTCAATTTTTATTATTAGTAAGGACTGTTGATACTCTATCTTAGCCGCCAGTATTACCTACTAGCTAATGCGCACCCAATATAACTCGAAGAGACTGGCAAACGAATTTCATACAGGGGAGCCTATACCTTTCCCTGTATGAAGTATTCACAGGATTAAAGCCGGGTGAACCCTATTTCGATTTGAGAAGCGATTTGCAACGACACACTTGACTAGCTTGATAAATTCGTAGGGCGTTGTGCCTTGAGAGTCAGTAAGGAATGTTTATATGTAGTTGCCTCTATCAACTAAGGCCCCATCAAGAAATACGTCAGTAACATTTGATAATGCCGTTATATCATCGGAAGGATCTCCATCTACAACTAATATGTCAGCCTGTTTTCCCGCCTCTAATGAACCGACTTTGTCATCAACATGACAAGACTTCGCAGAATCA
>CAYSLK010000065.1:0-8291 GCA_964431885.1 uncultured Dehalococcoidia bacterium
CTCAATTCCGCTAGCTGCTCCATACATTCTCCGGATTCGCCACCAACAAAAGCTCCTGACTCACTATAAGGATATATAGACTCTATTGACTTAGGGACAATGATATGATCACTAACGGATAGCATGTCAAATCCCAATTCCTCTCCCTTGCGAGCAATTTTTCCAATATCACTTCTGTTTGCCAGTGGACCTCTACTCGGTATAGTAAACCCGTATCTCATCAAGCTACTCCTTACATCGCGATTCCCGCGATCCTATCTGAATATACTTTTTAGTAATCGTCAATATAGCTATTAAATCTTCTGCTGATCGTACACTACAGATCAAATGTAACGTTGGTCAACACCCAAGATGTCTAGTTCTGTTTACATATTGCTTCAACAGACAGATATTGTCCACCCTAATTTTGAACTTAGCAAATTGACGTCCCGCCGGGTTAATGACATGCAGTCATAACACACGTCTTGTCTCCACTTAATATATCCTACCCACGCGATAAGCATTCACTACGTCAGGTTTTGTTACTATCTATACATCAATAAGTGAACCGAAGATGCTCGTATTGATCCAAATTTTTGTAATCAATAGCTGAGATTTTGAAGGTTTGCAATCACTCACCTTTCCATGACAAGATAGCAACAATAATACAAAAATTACTGGTGGAGGTTTGAATCATGAGGATGCAAGGAAAGGTTGCTCTCATCACAGGTGCGGCTGCAGGACTTCAAGGCGAACTCATGGGCTTCGGAGGATCATCAGCTTGGATGATGGCAAAGGAAGGGGCAAAACTTGTCCTGACGGACATCAAAGAGGAAGTAGGGATTCGTACCGTTGCACAAATGAGAGAACGTGGATTCGACGCAATATTCACAAAACTTGATGTGACAAACGAAACCGATTGGATAAATGCGATTGATCTCACTGTGACAGAATTTGGAAAACTAGATGTATTGGTTAATAACGCTGGGACAGGATCTCCATATACCGTAGAGGAAACAACAGAAGAAGAATGGGACGAACAAATGGACGTGCACGCCAAGGGCACTTTCCTCGGAACAAAACATGCTATTCCAGAAATGCGTAAATCAGGTGGCGGTTCAATAATCAACATATCATCGATTAACGGATTGGTCGGAAGTCCTTCTTCCACGGCTTACCATGCAGCTAAAGCGGCCGTACGTCTTTTTACAAAGGCTGCCGCTGTCCAATACGCCAAAGATAACATAAGGGTCAATTCTGTCCACCCTGGATATGTACTTACACCTTTGACCCTACAATCATTCAGCAACGATGACGACAGGCAAATCAGAGTCAACCGGGTTCCTATGAATAGGCTAGGAACTGCGGACGAAATCGGTTATGGAATACTATAACTTGCATCAGATGAATCTTCTTTCGTAACTGGTTCAGAGCTTGTCATAGATGGAGGAATGACTGCACAATAGAACCTTCTGAACAAATCTTAGGTGTTAGATCACTTGACACAAAGTTGATCTGAAATGTGGGATCTGGAGAATGTTAAACTACTGCTTTATATAGCTCACATACGATATTCGATGATGAAAACTTTTTCGAAATATCCATCGAATCATATTTCTGACTGCAGTAATTAGTTTATATCTAGGAGATTTTTGATTACATGAGATTATTAGAAAAAGTGATATTGATTACCGCTGCGGCCCATGGTATCAATGGAAAATTGATGGGCATAGGTGGAGCTACGGCCAGAGTGTTGGCTAAACAGGGAGCAAAATTAATTGTAACGGATATCAATGCAGATGCAGGTAGACAAACTTGCGCCGAAATCCGTAGAGAAGGCGGAGATGCGACATTCGAAACACTTGATGTTTCAAATAAGCAGGACTGGATCAATACGATTGACAAGGTAATGACCAGATTTGGAAAGTTGGATGTATTGGTAAACTGCGCAGGAGCGAGAGGTGGGCAACCGCACAGCCTGGAAGATACACCGGTCGAAGAATGGGACAGACAAATGAAAGACCATGCGAAGGCGGTTTTCCTAGGGACCAAGTATGTAATCCCACATATGAGAAAGATTGGGGGAGGATCTATAATTAACATATCCTCTATATACGGTATCGTGGCACCACCAACATCACCAGCCTATAGCGCAGCAAAAGGGGCAATACGCATTTTTACGAAAGCCGCAGCCATTCAATACGCAGCCGATAACATTAGAATCAACTCAGTCCATCCGGGTTATGTCCATACAACACAAACCAATAAAATGATGTTGGATCCTGAAGTACGTCAATGGCTTTTGGATAGAACTCCGCTGGGCAGACTCGCTAACGGAGAGGATATAGCCCACGGGATAGTGTATCTTGCATCAGACGAGTCCTCTTTCGTTACTGGATCAGAGCTAATCATTGACGGTGGAGTAACAGCTCAATAATGAGAGGATATTATGAGATTAGAAAATAAAGTCGCCTTGATTACCGGAGGTGCAAATGGAGCCCTACATGATGTAAAGGGGATAGGAGGCGCCACCGCATGGATGTTCGCAAAAGAGGGAGCGAAGGTAGTGTTGGGAGACATCAATGACGAAATTGGGCAGAAGACTGTCTTACAGCTGAGAAGTATGGGCTACGATTCAACCTATGTACATCTTAATGTGTCTGATGAACAGAACTGGATCAAGGCAATAAATAAGACAGTGTTAATCTACGACAAACTGGATATTCTGGTAAACAGTGCTGGAACTATCGCACCTTTCAGCGTTGAAAATACCACTTTAGAAGTCTGGGACGAACAAATGAACGTGCACGCTAAAGGGACGTTCCTCGGGACAAAACATGCAATTCCAGCAATGCGAAAATCAGGCGGAGGGTCAATAATCAACGTGTCATCGATTAACGGACTCGTGGCTGCAACAAGCTCAACAGCATATTGTGCCGCCAAAGGTGCAATTCGAATTTTCTCCAAAGCCAGCGCTGTGCAATATGCAAAAGAAAATATTAGAGTGAATTCAGTACATCCTGGCTATACAAAAACTCCGCTCAATAGTTCTGCAAGTAAAATACCAGCAGGCATATCATCAGATGAAATCAAGAGGAGAATTATGACGGTGCCTTTGGGAAGAATGGCAACCTCAGACGAGATAGCATATGGCATTCTGTTTTTGGCGTCTGACGAATCGTCTTTTATGACTGGATCTGAACTGATCATCGACGGAGGCGTTACAGCACAATAGTAACCACCCTAACTATGATTGTTTAAAAGAATACAATCCTATTTGTCTAGACCAAGACGACATACTCAAATGAATTTGTATCATGTTCCACTGATCCATAAATGATATTCTGGGAGAATTCTAAATGAGACTCAAAAACAAGGTCGCTCTGATAACTGGAGCAGCTATGGGATTGAAAGAACAGAAAATGGGCATAGGCGGAGCTACCGCCTGGCTATTCGCGAAAGAAGGAGCCAGGGTCATGCTTTGTGATTACAATCAGGAGTTAGGCAAAGAAACCACTTCTCAGATACGTGAGTGCGGATACGACGCTAAATTTCTTTATTTAGATGTTTCAGACGAGCAAAATTGGATAGATGTGATTCAAAAAACCATATCTCTCTTCGGCAAAGTCGACATATTGGTCAATAGTGCCGGTAACGTGATTGCAGCCAATATAGAAGAATCTACGGTTGAAATATGGGACAAGTTGATGGCAATTCATGCCAAAGGACCATTCTTTGGTACCAAACATGTTATTCCAGAAATGAAGAGGATTGGCGGTGGATCAATAATCAACATATCTTCCATAAACGGTTTGACCGGTACTGGAGCAAGTCCCGGTTATACGGCAGGGAAAGGCGCAGTTCGTATTTTTAGTAAAGCCGCTGCAATTCAGTATGCAAAAGATGGTATTAGGGTGAACTCTGTTCACCCAGGCTATGTCGAAACACCTCTTAGTAGAAGTAGAGTGGGTAACCCCGGGGCTGATACAGAGAATGAATTAGCCCGGAAACGAATTGCTGAAACGCCCATGGGTCGAGAAGGAACGGCCACTGAACTGGCTTACGGTATACTTTACCTTGCTTCTGACGAATCTTCATTTGTTACGGTTTCAGAATTAGTATTCGATGGGGGAGTCTACGCGCAATAACATCCTGCAACGCTCGTGTATAGATCTTAGCCATTTGGTCTCCACTGTCTTACACTATTCAAAGAGTTTTCAGACCCTCTATCTAGTAATTTTCCTTTGAAAAAGACATCAAATACTTTTCTTAGATCATTTATATTCTTTAGAGGATCGCCATCTATAAGAATGACATCTGCTTCTTTAAAAGGCTCCAGAGTCCCAACTATACGGTCCACGTCAAGAGCTTTTGCAGCCTCACTGGTTACCGACATTATCGCCTTCATGGGGGAGAATCCCGCCATTTCAAGACATTCAACTTCATTGATAGTATTACCAAGTTTATAATCGTCCCAGGATGAGTCGGAGCCGGTTATCATTTTATGACCCATATCTATTAACCGTCTACATAACTCTAATCGTTCCTCGAACGTACGCAGATCTACATCAAGTCTCTTTTTCTCTTCACGACTTAAGGATCGAAGTTCACTCGTTCGCTGTAATTTCCATGCCCTTGCACGTGCTACATGAACTGTCGGGTTAATGTACACTCCCTGCTCACCCATCCTATCTGCAACGAACGGATTAAAGTCGTCTGAACCATCTCCATTTTTAAAATAGCAATGTATTATCATGTCAACATCAGCATCTAGGGCATTAACTATCCCCGAAGTTGCCATACAGTGAGCCGCGGACAATTTACCAAATTTCCGTGTTTCCTCAGTAATGGCACACAACTCGTCTAAATTAAATGAAGGCAGATAAGGGAATGATGTACGCGTGCCACCACCAGTCGCTGTAATTTTTATATAATCTGCGCCTTCTTTTATCAACTGTCTTACCATGCCTCTGGCCTCATCAGGACCTGTGGATTCTGATCCAAAATATCCCATATGGCCTCCGATAATAGACATGGGACGGCCACAAAGAACCATTCTAGGCCCAAGCATGACACCTTTCTCAATAGCATCTCTTATTCTAAACATAGTGAGGTTTTTGGGTCCGTTTTCACGTATGGTGGTAACACCGGTGTACAGACTCGCTCTGGCATTCTTTGCAGACTGCAAAGTCAAGATCTCATCAGCGTATTCAGCAATGTCATCCATAGGGGTTCCATCTCCGAATCCATTATGATGGGTATGGCAATCTATCATACCGGGTATAGCGACCTTATCCGGATAGTCGTATATCTCTACATTGGCTCCGTCTGGGGAAACAATATCTTCAGTCTTGCCAACAGCCAGAATCAGACCGTCCTTTATAAGAATAGCTCCATTTAAAATCGGTTCCCCACCGTTACCGTCTATAATCGTCCCAACCTTAATTAAGACATAAGATTGCCTTTTGATATGCATTTGATTGGCTATCCTTCCCCTATAAATGGTATTTCCAACTCATGTATCAACTCTATAAATGCTGGCACATCTTCCTTTTCAACTTGATCTAACTCCGACATCTTCTCCTCCGCTAGTTTAGAAATATAATCAAAAACTTGATAAGTCTGTGTTGTGGGAGGACCATCATCAGCCTCAATAGTACTTATTAAATCGGCCATTCTGATGTTTAATGCATCGGCAAAAAATCCTTCTCTGGAACTAAAATTCTTGTTAATACCGGTGCTTGGTATTAGGACCATAGACCGCTCAATTTCCCCTAATTTCTCCAACAAAGTTTTAGAAGCATTATTGAGAGCATTGTTAGAAGTCTTAGGTCGAGTTTCCCATTTTGATATCTGAGTTCTTAATATTCTGAGTTTCAAGACTGCTTCATTAATTTCGGTCACTTTATCTCTTACGCTCTTTATAAGTTTAAATTGTTGTTCTAAGTCATCTTGACTAGCGGAAACTCTAGGGTCTTTCATAATCTCAAAGGTTTCTGTTAGTGTCATATCTGACGTCTCGAGTATTACAGAATAGGTTCCAGGAGGTGCTAGCGGACCCGTTCTAACTCGTTCTAACACCTTATCGCCAGATATCAACTTGGAGCCTGGATAACGAGTATCCCAGACAAATCGGTTGGATCCAACGTTTGATGTGAGAAGAGACTGATTATCACTATCATTTGATACATTACTAAATTTTTTAATTAGCGAACCCTCAGCATCTTGAAATGAAAGACTTATACGCCCAACAGAATTATCTGACAGGTAATACGTTATTATGACTCCATTAGGCGGGTTAGTACCTGCATTAAGAAATGTCCTCTCTACACGTCCATCAGCAGTCAAGTTTTCTCTAAATGTCATAGGGGAACCCAATATAGATATGAAATAGTTCTTCTCACCTATTACAGGTTTTTCATCCGGCCTCCACGCCGGTTCATTCAATAACCTGAAATAAGGACTGGGTTTAAAAAGGTACACGGACGAATCTAGCACATTATCGTCAATCTGGCGAAGAGGACCCAAATCATCTAATATCCAAAAACCTCTGCCATAGGTTGCGATCACCAAGTTGTCATTTTTCACAGTCATATCGTGAATTGGAACTGGAGGCATGTTCAGTTTTAGGGATTGCCAAGTATTACCGTCGTCGAATGAAACGTAAGTCCCACCCTCAGTACCCGCGTAAAGTAATCCGGCAACTTCAATGTCTTCTTTCACCACGCGAGTAAAATCTATGTCAGATATACCATTGTTAATTTCTTGCCATGAATTTCCGAAATCTTCTGTTTTCCATAAATATGGTCTATAGTCTCCATCTTTATACCTGGTAGCCGAGATATAGGCTCTCGCCGGATCATGATTCGAAGCCTCTACTTTGCAAACCAGGGACCATTCAGGCAGAGATTTTGGCGTCACATCATTCCAATTTTTACCGTGGTCTTTCGAAATTTGCACAATGCCATCATCTGTTCCTACCCAAAAGAGACCTTTTTGCACCGGAGACTCCGCAAACGAAAGTATCGTGCAAACATCATGGGGAAATATAGTTGTCTCCGAATTTCCAGCTTCCTCCATAGGCTCTAAATCATTCCGTGTTAAATCGGGACTTATTACTGTCCAACTAGTGCCTTCATCGGTTGAACGAAAGACCATGTTGCCAGCCGCGTAGAGAATATCCGGATCATGAGGAGATATTACGATAGGGAAATCCCACTGGAATCTGTACTTGCGATCTTTCGCCTTCCAACCTGCTAGATCCGGCCATATAGTAATAATTCGTACTTGGCCAGTATAATGATCGTAGCGTATTAGAACAGCTCCCGCGCCTTGGTGGCTGCCAATTGCTCCCGCATAAACAATGTTAGAATTATCTGGACGAACTGCTATATGACCACTTTCAGCACTACCAACTGGGTATACATCAGATCCGATTATGGCACCTTTATGTGATCTGCTAGGTACACAGATAGCAGTATTGTCTTGTTGCGTACCGTAGACTCTATAGGGGAATTCTTCATCTACAGTCAAGTGATAGAATTCAGCAGTTGGTTGGTTATATATACTGGACCATGATGCTCCAGCATTAAACGAAACATTGGCTCCTCCATCATGAGATTGAATCATACGTTTCGGATCCTTCGGATCAATCCACAATTCGTGATTGTCTTTATGGGGAGTTACCATTTGTTTAAAAGTGAATCCGCCATCCGTCGATTTCCAGGCATTACCGCTCATAACATAAACTCTTTCCGGATCCTTTGGATGAGCAAACACGTGATTGTAATAATGGGGACGTCTTGTTAACTCTGGATTATTACTGACCCCATTCCAAGTTATCCCAGCATCGTCAGAGCGAAACAAACCGCCGTTCTTTGCTTCAATTAATGCCCAGACTCTATCTGATCTAGCGGGTGATACAGTAATGCCTATACGCCCCTTCAGACCCTCAGGCAGTCCCGGGTTGTCGGTCAACTCAATCCAATTACTTCCCCCGTCGGTACTCTTGTAAATACTTGTGTCCGGGCCCACACTATGAGATTCCCAATAACTACGCTTAGTATCCCATAAGGCTGCATACAAAATCCTTGGATTATTTGAATCCATAGATAAATCGCAGGCACCTGCGTTATCGTTTCTGTATAAGATCTTTTCCCAATGTCCGCCCCCATCCCGTGATAAATATATCCCTTTTTCGTGATGAGGCTCTTCTAAATGACCTAAAACGGCCACGTACACGATATCTGGATTTTCAGGATGCACACGTATTCTTGATATATGACGAGTGTCACTTAACCCGATATTATCCC
>CAYSLK010000066.1:0-22397 GCA_964431885.1 uncultured Dehalococcoidia bacterium
GACTTTCACCATCACCTCCTCCAGCTGCCCCAACTGCCTCAACTGGAGATGCAACCAAGTCTTCTGAAAAAGAAAACACCTCACAGGGAACAGGCAGGGAAGTTTTAGTTGAGATGACCGATTTAGGTGGAGGAAGTGACAGTTATGCCTACTTACCTGCTGATTTTACTTTTAAACTAGGGGAAACAATTACGTTTAACCTAATTACACAGGGAGAATTCCATACTTTCACTATTGATGACCTTGAAATCGATGTGTCAATCGATGCTAAGTCGAGTGACACATTCACTTATACCTTTGATAAGCCGGGAACATTCGAATTAATCTGTATTCCTCATCAATTTTTAGGTATGATTGGTACTATTAAGGTTCAATAAAATGACATGTGCAGTCATGTAGTATCTGTCGCATGTTAATGGTAGGATTTAGATTATAAACTGGGACTCGATGTTGCCATCATGTAATGTTGCCTAGTCCTGTTGCCCCTGAGAGTAGCAATGGATTAGTTTCTATAGTACGGGCTTTCAAATTATCTTGTCCGATGTTGACGACCTGTTAAGGCCACTCTATACTTAGAACCAGTTTAGGGAGGGTTTGAACATGAGACTGTCGTGTCTACAGGAAAATCTTAGTCGCGGCTTGACAGTGGTTGGGCGAGCAATAGCGGCCCGAACGACTTTACCAATAACACAAAATGTCTTACTTGAGACCGATGATTCAAGACTTAAACTTGCTGCGACCAATTTAGAAATAGCCATAAGTACGTGGATCGGTGCCCAGGTAGATACAGAGGGTTCTATTACAATTCCATCTCGTCTCCTTACGGAGTTCGTCAATTCTCTACCTTCAGATCGAATAGACATCAACCTATCAGACCAGCCTAAAGGCATAAGTCTCAAATGTGCAAGATTTGAGGCAAATATTAATGGATTGGACGCTATAGACTTCCCTCCTATTCCCACTGTCGACTCCGGCGTTATAGGTAAGATAGAAGCTCGAAAACTTAGAGAAGCAATATCACACGTAGCTTTTGCGGCTGCAACAGAGGATTCGCGGCCAGTTTTAACAGGAATAAAGGTTGAAATTGAGGGTCAAAAATTCACTTTTGCAGCCGCAGATGGTTTTAGATTAGCGGTTTTCAAAGGAGATTTGGTTGAACCTGTTATGGAGAGTGTCAGTTTTATAATTCCAGCTAGAGCCTTGCAGGAAGTCAACAGACTGATAGGAGGACAAACCTCTACAATTGAGTTCACTGTTACACCTCAGAAAAGTCAAGCGTTGTTTCGGATTGATAACATAGAGGTGGTCTCCCAGCTAATTCCAGGAACGTTTCCTAATTACGATCAACTAATACCTGAAGGTTTCGCAACGAGAGCGATTGTGGACCAGGAAGACTTTCTCAGAGCTACTAGGGCAGCGTCAATATTTGCCAGAGATGGCAGTGGGATAGTTAAAGTTCATATAAAACCTAACGAGGATAACTCATCGGGACGTGTTTCTATTTCCTCACGTGCCGAAGAATTAGGAGACAATCAAGGCGAAATAGATGCTCAGTTAGAAGGAGAAGAATCTAAAATAGCTTTCAATAGCAGGTATCTGTCAGAAGTCCTTGATGTTTTAGGAAGTGGAGAGATAGTGATTGAAACCACTAGTTCATCAAGCCCAGGTGTCATCAGGGCATTAAACAATGACGGATATGTCCATGTTGTCATGCCAATGTTTGTGCAGTGGTGATGAAGTCGGCGTCTTGTCTGAGGCTCTAGTTTTTTCATACATTGATTTCTTTATTTAAGTCATCAGATGATAGGAAAATGTTTTCTGGTCCGAACATTTTTTTCAAGCGAGTCTAGTAGGATTAACCCTCGATATGGTCTTTGATGCGTCGAAGTTAGAATCGGTTATAGGCAGACTATTATATCCACTCCGCAACGCGCTCACCTATCATTACACTGGTTGCGTTGGTATTAGCTCGTATTACATTTGGCATGATAGAGGCATCGACAACCCTAAGTCCATCGATTCCGTAAACACGACAGTACTGGTCGACAACAGCCATGGAGTCAGATGCAGGTCCCATTTTACAGGTTCCACATGAATGGTGACTGGTCGTAGCAGTAGATTTCATCCAACGATCTATGGAATCATCTGAATCAACATCAATATCTTCAGGCAAAGTCCGTTCCGCCAAAACAGATTGAAACGACGGGTCTGAACCCAATTTTAATCCAACTTTGATCCCTTCCCTGAGTCTGTCTAAATCCCTTTTATCGTCTAGATAACGATAGTTTAGTTTAGGTTGCACACTTGTGTCTTTCGAAACGAGACTAAGTCGACCAGATCCATAAGGTAATTCCAATATGGCTTTTACTAGTAGATGAGGAATCCCATTTAAAGTTTGGCATGGGTAAGGGCTTATAAACAGATCGTTTCTCTCACTGGAACCTGAAGCTGTCCAACGTAGTCCGACCTGGCTCGGAGAGACCTCTTCATTAATTTCACTTTTCATCTTATACCAAATTTCAACAGAAGGATGATCCCGAAGATTTTCTCCGACGCCGGGAAGCTCATGTGCTATCGCAATGCCACAACGTTCTAGGTCCCGAGATGGCCCCACGCCTGAAAGGAGCAACAAATGAGGAGATCCAATTGCACCTGCACTGAGCACTATTTCATCGCCTTCAATTCGAAACAGTTCACCCTGACTTTCCACTTCGATTCCAATAGCACGATTATGATGAAATAGTATCTTTTTTACCAAAGCGTCAGCTTTTATCGTGAGATTAAGTCGGTGTCTGATAGGGTTTAAGTGGGTAATTGCAGTACTCATACGTATACCATTAGTGTTATTTAAGGGTCTAGGTCCTACTCCATATGTTTCTGGATTGTTCATATCCTTTTCGTGTGGATAGCCTAAATTCCGTGCGGCCTCGTAGAAAGCTCGCATAGATGGACGCCAGTCCGATTTTTTGAAACGACGGACAGGAATAGGTCCATTCTTACCGTGAAAATCACCACCGAAATCCAAGTCTGTTTCCAGTTTATTAAAATATGGCAATACTTTAACAAATGACCATTCATCGTTACCCTCTGATGCCCAGTTGTTGTAGTCTTCAGGTATGCCACGTATGAATACTGTACCGTTAACAGCACTAGAGCCTCCGGTAACTTTCCCTCTAGGTACGTCCATAGGATGATTTTGTGTATTGCTAGAAGTTGCTGTGAATCTCCATATACTGTCTCCTTCAATAGCCTGTAAAACGTCTTCACCGTTTTTGACGTCGGTGGGCAAGCTATTCATGTTTTGATAGTCACTTCCGGCCTCTAGCATAAGGACGGATCTTTTAGGATCCTCGCTTAGACGGGCGGCTAAAGTAGCACCTGCAGATCCGGATCCTATGATAATAACGTCGTATCCCATACGAAATCTCCTACGCATAATAACAAAATGAACTCTCGATAGGATATAAGAGGGATTGGTCGCTGACAAGAGTGATGAGAATGGTATGTCAAGCAAAATTTAGGTAGAAGAGTGATAGATATTGCATTCAGGTTAATTCAAATCATCAGTTAAGGCAAAGGGCGTTCATTTAGTTATATTTGGACTAATAAATCTAATTCAATTCGGAATATGAAGCGGTTGATCGCACTTTGATACTATTGTGGGGTAATTACTCCACAATCGATAATATATTTCGACACGGAAGGCAAGGACTTAATTTCCAGGTCAGATGTCTCAGTCGTGGTAATGAAACACTGTTCGTAATCTCCGATCCTCTCTAAAATATGTGATTTCCTCACGGTATCCAATTCTGAGAAAATATCGTCTAAAAGTAGTACAGGCTTTTGTTGATGATGCGTACTTAAATACTCAGATTCAGCCATTTTCATGGAGGCGACTAAGGTGCGGGATTGACCCCTAGAGGCATGAGAAATTGCATCGGTTCCATTTATCGTAAGCCTTATATTATCTCGATGTGGCCCTGAAATTGTACTACCTTGGTAGATCTCCCTTTGACGACGATCTTTTAACGCCTTGGAGAACTGTCGAACTATCGTATCTTCGGAGTTAACTTCACTTAAGTCAATATTAGGATCGTATATTAAAGAGATAGATTCATTTTCGTCAGCTAGTTTCTTATGTATTGGTGCTGACAAACGGCATAATTCCTGAATAGTATTCAAGCGTCTGTATATGATATATTTGCCTTCCTCAATTAACTGTTCGTCCCAGAAATCCAATTCGATTGGATTCGCTTTTTGCTCTCTGATGTTCTTTAAAAGGTGATTTCGCTGGGCTATTATACGTGTATAGCGTTGCAGGCATCTCAAATATTTGGAGTCTAATTGAGAAAGTAAAATATCAATGTAACGCCTTCGTATTGATGGAGGGCCAAAAATTAGATTCAAATCTTCGGCACTAAACAACACTGCCTTTAGTTTGCCCACCAACTCTGAAGTGTGAGATTTAATGCCATCTATAAGTGTATATTTTTGAACGTGTAATTTGCGACTTTCGTTATCGGGTAGCGGAGAGTTACTCGTACCTGTTAGAGTTTTTAAACGGGCGCTTATATTCACCTGCAGTCTTACCAGATCGTGATTTCGTCTAACAGTAGCTTCTATTGCAGTGAAGGCTTCTTGGGAGATCCAGTCTTTATGAATCAAGTCTCGATCCGAAGATGTTCTAAAAGATTTCCCTATAGCTAATAGATAAATAGCTTCCAGTAAATTGCTTTTACCTTGACCATTATTCCCTTCTAGGAGAATCATCCCTGTGTTGAAATTGATGTCGAGATCGTGATAATTCCTGAATTTTTTTAAGTGTAATTGATCAATATAAATCGAATTTTCTCACAATATGGATATTGTTATCACGATGGAATTTTAACATAAAGTCAGATCGGAGGCTGTGGTTAGGCCATCAAATTGTCGGGGCAATCAGCTGAGATACGTGTTCGCAGCTATAAACTATCTGTTGTTTATGGGTTTGTTTTTTGTTCTACTGCTGCCATTTTCTTCTGATCGTCAGTATGCCAATCTGTCCTATCATTGCGTCTGCGTACATGCCCGATCGATGCATTTACGAAGACTAGGGCTGCTATTATTCCCAAACCGAACGTCACTTCCAACTCGATAATGAAGGTTAAATTAATAGCTGCGAGTGCGAAATAACCGACGACGATATTTAGCAGCGATGTGTATGGCATTTTTTGTCCACCTAAAGAGACTAGAGTAGATACAATAATGCTAAGCAACCCTGGTAATGGGAATAGTGCCAGTATGACGCCACCGAGTGTAGAGAGGCCATCTCCTCCACGGAACTTGGTGAAAATCGATTTGCAATGTCCGAAGATGACCGCAGCAGCCGGGAATAGAATTAAAAGGCCATCAATTCCTAAAATTTTTGCTATGATGATTGCAAGAGCACCTTTGGCTATGTCGCCCAGTAGGACAAGCAACCCCGACCAATTACCAACAGTTTTACGAACATTTGAGGCTCCTGCAAGTCCAGTTCCCGAAGAAAATATATCCACTCCATGATGCTGACTGATCCGAGTAGCCAGAGGTAACGAACCAAGAAAATATGCAGCAAGTATTGGGATAATTAATCGATAGGTTTCTTCTAGAAGATCCATTATATCGATTTTGCTTTATTACTCATTTTTAATACCTTCACTAAGCTACAGTCTAAGAATAATTACCTTGATATGAGCACATCTTCAGTATTTCAATTATGTTACTTATGCGCCCTTTATAATCGAAAGTTACTGATATATATGGCCGAAAATAATCTTTTCTCAACCATCCGTCGCCAAGTACTCAGACAGAGGTATCACTACTGGTGTACCCTGCTGAGGGTTGGTAAGTATTCCAACTGAGGTTTCGTATATATCTGAAAGAATTTCAGAAGTTAATATATTTTCTGGAGTTCCATCAATCAGCGGTCTGTTTTTTGTCAATATTATTAGTCGCTTGCTATATTGAGCTGCAAGAGTTAAATCATGCATCGCCATTATAACAGTGACACACATTTCCTGCTGAACAGATTTAATTAGGTCCATAACCCCAGTTTGATGCCCAAGATCTAAATTAGAAGTGGGTTCATCCAGTAATATTAATGGTGCTTTCTGAGTCAATGACATAGCGATTAAAACTCTTTGGCGTTCTCCTCCTGATAAAGTGTTGATTAGCCTATTTTCGAGATGGCAAACTTTTGTTACAGACATAGCCCATCTGGCAATTTCAACATCTTTTTTGCCCTCCCATTGAAGCAAGCCTAAATAAGGGTTTCTTCCCATCATCACAAGATCTAGGACTCTGAAGTCCAAAGGCAATGATGGGTTTTGTGGCACTACAGATACTAGTTTTCCACGATCTGATGGCTTGATAGACGAGAGATCGTTATTAAATACCTTGATAGAGCCTCTTTCGGGTTTAAGAACGCCACTAATTAATTTTATTAAGGTTGTTTTTCCAGTGCCGTTGGGACCAACCAAAGCTAACATTTCACCTTGATCGACCCTTAAGTTGAAATTATTAATAATGTCTACATCGTCGTATCGAAAAAATAAGTTGTCTATTGTAAGCAAGAGAATTACCTTAAAATATTTAATTTGTTATAAATTCGTAGAGAGACTAGTCGTAAATTTTATGGATAGGGACGCTTGTTTGATATTAGATAGATATTCGACGGTTTCGTTTGAGCAAATATAAGAAAAAGGGAGCTCCTACGAACGCAGTAATTAACCCCACTGGTATTTCAGTTGGGTTAATTATAGTTCGTGCTATTAAATCTGCCGCAATGAGGAAAGTCGCACCGACTATACCTGACATCGGTAATAGGAAACGATAGTCATTCCCCCATATTAGTCTGACTAAATGAGGTGATACCAATCCCACAAACCCTATAAGTCCACAGAATGATACAGCTGCTGCCGTGGCTAAAGTGGATGATAGAATCAAAACCAGTTTTGTTCGTTCAACGTGTACTCCAAGCTGTTTTGCCTGCTCTTCCTCAAGATGTAACAAATTTAGAATTCGTCCGTGGATGAGGATAAGAGCGACTGATGGGACTATGTATGGGAGTATTATGGCGGTATTTTTCCACTGAGCGTTTATAAAGCCTCCTAGCAGCCAACTTAGTATGGGTCTTAACTCGGGATTGCTTTTCAACATAATCAGGCTCGTCGATGCGCTGCAAAATGAAGCTATAGCAACCCCTGCTAATATAAGTCCGGTTAGCGGGATACGGTCATATTGTTTTGCAATCAGATATGCTGAGGTGATGGCGAGTATACCTCCCGTAAAAGCAGATATAGGTAGCAAATTTATTCCTAAGATGTAGATAGGAATACCTGATAACATCACTACGGTTGCTCCTAAACCAGCACCTGAAGCTACGCCAATCAGGTACGGATCTGCAAGAGGATTTCTAAATAGTCCTTGATAAGAGGCCCCTGCAATTGATAGAGCCATCCCAACCGTTCCTGCCAAAATAATTCTAGGTAATCGTAAATCCCATATTATGGTTTCCCAGGAAGATGGCCAAGTGTAATGATTTTCAAAAAAAAAGACTTTGTCAAACAAGATTTCTAATACTGATATGGTGGGTATACGTACTGAGCCTAGAGACACTGATAGTATAGAAATTATAGCTAACACCAAAAGCCCGGCCGACATGTATCTCCACGGATAAGAAAAATTAGATTCATAGCCCGTCTCCAATACTGTGTCACTATGTGAGCTATGACTTGTCGTTCTTTCCGTTACATTCTGTTTTTTAATCGTATTTTCCTTCATGGTTTCTCGTTGCTTTAAGCTTACTGTCAC
Source organism: uncultured Dehalococcoidia bacterium (assembly GCA_964431885.1). Taxonomy (GTDB): domain Bacteria; phylum Chloroflexota; class Dehalococcoidia; order Lucifugimonadales; family CAUZEB01; genus CAUZEB01. The sequence continues at coordinate 7,831 of CAYSLK010000066.1, forward strand.
AAAGTGAAGCATCATGGAAACAGGTTAGGATATATTAGACGGGCTAACTCCTCTATACCGTCTATAAACCTTGGCCCTGCTACATCGAGAAGATCGGAAGTAAGATAGATTTTGTTATTTCTGACAGCTTTTATGTCTCTGAAGGCGGGATTGTCGGTAAAGAATTTCGGCTCTTTTGTGAAAATAATGTCGGGATTATTCTCTACTAACGCTTCGGGGGAAATTTGTCCATATCCCGAGATCTTTTCTCCTACGTTCCTTACATGTAGAAGGTTCAGAACATTGCCGACAAGGGTATCTGGTCCTGCGGTCCATAATTGGAAGGTGTCATAGAAAACAGAAGGCCCAGGCGGTTTACTTCTTAAAGTCTCCTTTATTTCTTCAACACGAGTTTCGAAGTCAACTGACAGGGATTCAGCCGCTGACGTGTTTCCCGTAATTCTCCCCCACATTCTTATATGATCAGTTACTTTCAGAAAATCATCGTTCAAAGATTCTAAATAAAGAAGTTTTAGTCCTGATTTTGTTAACTGTTCATTAAAACTTGGGAAGAATATGAAGACTAAATCTGGTTCGAGTTCTAGAATCCGCTCTATGTCTAGTGTTGAAGCGTCACCGACTTTAGGTAAGGCATCTACATTTTCTGGGTGGGACACGAAACTGTGGGTTGCGATTATTCTGTCCCCTTCCCCAAGGGCGAACAGTACTTCTACGGCAGCAGCATCATATGCAACTATTCGTTGTGGTGGTTCATCGAAAGCAACTTTTTTTCCATAACTGTCCTCAACATAGAAAGGGAATGAGGCTTCAAGATTTGATATAGGTGAACTGACTTTTTGGGAAGTAGTTATATTGCTGGAAGAGTTGCTAGTTTTACAGGAAGTAATTAAAAGAAAAATCAGAAGTCCTAAATAAATAACTTTCATAAATTTACCTAACTCATTATTAACCACTGAATTCGTGGTTTAGATTCATGTTTACTAAATACAAAAGAAGCCCTTCTCCGATCGTAGAGAGAAGGGCTTCTAGGTAAATCTATTCTGCCCGTACCCCGTCCTCGGAGGTCGTAGACACGATGAGGGCAGTGGACCGGACTTGTTCTAAAATTATTAAGAACCTACCGTTGCGGGACAGCGTCGGACTTTGACCGACTTCCTCTATTAAGCTGGTGCGCACCCTCACCTGGCTGCGGATCATAAATCCTGATTTCAGGCCATTACGATGCATGTATATAAACATGTCAATATACCATTGTCAATAGAAGTAGTGTGATATGTTTAAATTCGATATATATCTGTAGGTTATTTGTTCTGATATTGTTGAAAATTAAGTTGAAAATTGATAGAATGACGACGTAATCGACCTTGAAAGTTTCTTTAAAATATCGTCCACTATGAGGGAACGTTTTTTTAGTCGAAGATTATGTTATTCTCAATACGAAATTGATGTGAATTGTAGGCCTAATTAACTCCTTGGCGACATATTAGGCTGCGTGAATAATTTTCCTCAGAGGATACGATTACTTTAAGGAAATAGATCTTGTAGACACTTAATATTTTAAGCAATCTTTTTTCTTTCGCTCAACAATATCTAAAGTGCTACATCTGGAAACGATCATATAATTGGAGAGTTCACCATGGCCGTTGATCAACGTACAAGAAATACAGATAAGTACACCGCCAGCGATATCCAGGTATTAGAAGGAATGGAGGCTGTGCGACGCCGACCTGGTATGTATATCGGCAGTACAGACCAAAGAGGTCTTCACCATCTTGTGTATGAAATTGTGGACAATAGCGTTGATGAATTCATGGCGGGTCATTGTACTAAGGTAGAAGTCCAGATTAATGAAGATGGCACAGTCAGTGTAAAAGATAACGGACGAGGTATTCCTGTTGATATTCATCCTACCACCGGTGAGTCAGCGGTTGAAACCGTGATGACTACTCTCCATGCCGGAGGCAAATTCGGTGGTAAGGCATATTCAGTATCTGGTGGATTACATGGTGTTGGAGCTTCTGTGGTAAATGCTTTATCTTCGAGTTTGGAAATTGAGGTATCTCGAGGGAGGAAACTATTTAGACAGACATTTTCAAAAGGTCTGCGCCAGACTGATTTAATAGCGACAATTAAGAAGGATAAAGTAGACACATCCTCTGGAACCTCAGTGAGATTTATGCCTGACAAAGAGATATTTGGGGAAATGGAATACGACTTCGCCATTTTGGCCCAAAGATTTAGAGAGATGGCATATCTAAACAAAGGTTTAGAAATTAATTTTGTTAGTCACTGGCATTCCGATCGTTGGCCTCATAATCAATTAACCTACTATTTCGACGGTGGAATTTCTAGTTTCGTAAGGAGCTTAAATCAGAATCGGGAAGCGCTTCATAGAGATCCCATCTATGTTGAAAAACAAATTAACGGAAGTAGAGTTGAGGCTGCACTCCAATACAATGATAGTTTTAATGAATTCGTATTATCGTTTGCGAATTGTATTAACACTACGGATGGAGGAACTCATATAACAGGATTTAGAGCTGCCCTTACCCGTGCGCTTAACGAATATGGGCGCAAACAAAAGATTTTTAAAGACGGACCAAATCTCTCAGGTGAAGATACGAGGGAAGGCTTAACGGCCGTGGTTAGTGTGAAATTAACTGAACCTCAGTTTGAAGGCCAAACGAAAGCGAAATTGGGCAATCCTGAGGTAAGGAACCAAGTAGAAACGGTGGTTTCTGAGGCTCTACAGATTTATCTTGAAGATCATCCACAAGACGCACGGAGGATTATTGAGAAATCTCTTACTGCACAGAGGGCGCGCGAGGCTGCACGTAAAGCCAGAGATTTGATTATACGTAAGAACGCAATGGACGGAGGAGGGCTTCCTGGTAAACTGGCTGATTGCTCTGAAAAAAACCCGGAATTTTGTGAGTTATATCTGGTTGAAGGAGATTCTGCAGGTGGAACGGCCAAGATGGGAAGAGACAGACGTACTCAGGCGATATTACCTTTAAGAGGCAAAATTTTAAACGTTGAAAAAGCTAGAGCAGATAAAATGCTAGCCCATGAAGAAATCAGAGCTATGGTAACTGCCATTGGAGCAGGTTTAGACGAAGATCTCGATCTAGGGAAATTACGTTATCATAGAGTGATAATTATGACAGATGCAGACGTGGATGGATCTCATATCCGAACATTACTCATGACTTTCTTTTTCCGACATATGCAGGATCTTATACAGAATGGCAATCTTTATATTGCTCAACCCCCTCTGTATAAGATTAGTAGCGGAAAATCCGAGCATTACGCATACACCGAGAGCCAGCGTGAGGACGTTATGCTTAAAAAGTTTAGTGGAAAAAGAAACGTTAATGTTCAAAGATACAAAGGGTTAGGTGAAATGAATGCTGGTCAGTTATGGGAAACAACCATGGATCCAGAAGTACGCACCTTGTTGCAGGTATCAATTAATGATGCTAGTACAGCGGACAATATATTCTCATTGTTAATGGGCGATATAGTGGAGCCGCGCAGAAACTTTATACAGGCTAACGCCCTTGAAGTGAAAAATTTAGATGTTTAGATTTAATCCCACATACCGGTGCTAAAATATCGCTCTCCGATGTCGTTAAAAATGGTAACTATCCTCATGTTTTCATAATCCTTTGCAATTTCATATGCGGCTTGAACATATGCGCCTGATGATTGGCCGGCGAAGAGGCCCTTGGAAGACAAATAGAGAGACATTTCCTTGGATTTGTCTACATCTACGGGAAGCATAAGATCGACGACTGTTTCGTCAAAGGTTTCAGGTATAATATGACCTTCTTCCAAAGGCTTTAAACCTTCTACTCCTGGCCATTCTGGCGGATTGATGCTTATTACTTTAATCTCAGGATTTTTCTCCTTTAATTTACGTCCCACACCTGATATTGTTCCGCCTGTACCTACGCCAGCCACAAAGTGAGTTATATTTGGTGACTGAGCCAATATCTCTTCGGCAGTAGTATCGTAGTGAGCTAACGGATTGTTTTGGTTGCTGTATTGATCACAGTAGAAATATTTATTTGAGTCTCTTTGGTATATCCTTTTAACTTCTCTAAGACTTTCATCGTACCCAAGCATGGGATTTGTAAATATAATTTCGGCTCCGTGGGCATGCAGGCGTTTCTTCCTTTCTTCACTCGCGTTCTCGGGCATGACCAGAGTAACTTTATAGCCTAATACGGCACCTATCATTGCATAAGCTATACCTGCATTCCCAGATGTAGCGTCTAGGATTGTCTTTTCCTTTGTGAGAGCACCCGTCAGGATTGCTTCAACCAACATTCTAAGTACTGGACGATCCTTTATGGAACCGCCAGGGTTTAAATGTTCACATTTAATGTGAATTTCTGTGCCTCTTAAGTCAGGCCATAAATCCAATCGCACAAGAGGAGTATTTCCTATGGCGAGGAGTGGGGGATAGTCTTCTATAAATTTAAGAAATTCCTTAGAGTGAGGCAAATTATCATCTCTCTGAATGTAAATATTCTAATCTTCTGTTGAGTATATATATCTTACTCATATATAGTCTAGAGGGATACGCCTTTAATTCCCGCTTGCGTACATTAATTCATCGCTTATACTTTACATGAGAATGTATAAGGTTGGATAAAAAGTTTAGTATCTAAAAGGTCCAGCTATGGTCTACTTTCTTAAATGCATTGTAATTTAATTAGGGATGTTATCAGAGGATCGCATCCAATTCTAACCTAGAAGAGATACAATGGTAAACAGTAACCTAAGGCAATACTTAGAAAAGCTTAAAGATCAATTAAATAAACATAATCATCTTTATTATGTTTTGAATGCCCCGTCCATAAGCGACGCTGAATATGATATTTTGCTGCGTGAGTTACAAGATTTGGAAGCTCAACATGTTGAGCTGATTAGTGCAGATTCTCCGACTCAAAGGGTAGGTGCAGAACCAGCAGAAGGTTTTGGAGAAGTGTCGCATGAATACCCGATGTTGAGTTTAGGAAATGTCTTCAACGATTACGAATTTTTCTCCTGGTACAATCGAATATCGGAATTGCTTGAAGTGAGTAATTTCGACATGGTATGTGAATTGAAATATGATGGATTAGCCGTAGCTCTTAAGTATCAGAATGGGATTCTTGTCCAAGGTTCCACTAGAGGTAATGGATTCGTTGGGGAAGACATAACCGCAAATATTAGAACCATTAATAGTGTACCTCTTAAATTATTAGTGAAAGACATTCCAAAGGAACTTGAAGTGAGAGGCGAGGTTTACTTTCCTAAGTCAGCTTTTCATGAATTTAATCAAAAGCGTACACTGGATGGTTTGCCCACATATTCTAATCCGCGTAACACGGCATCAGGGTCATTACGTCAATTAGACGCACGAGTTACATCTGAGAGACCGCTCGACATTTTTGTTTACAGCCTTGGATATGCAACAGAGAGTGATCATATGCTCGCGGATCATTGGAATACCTTAGAGTTAATGAAGAAATGGGGATTTAAAGTCAGTGACGATATTTTCCTTGCACAACATCCAGAGGAGATTGTTGATTTTCATCAAACCTGGTTAAAGAAAATTGATGATCAAGATTATGCTTGTGACGGTATCGTGGTGAAAGTGAATAGATTTGATTTCCAAAAACATTTAGGAGTGGTGAGGCGAGACCCAAGATGGGCTGTAGCTTTCAAGTTTCCTGCCAGTAAAGCAGAGTCTCAACTACTAGATATAAGGGTCAATGTAGGACGGACGGGTAGCATTAACCCCTATGCGATACTCTCACCTGTTGACATCGGCGGAGCTACAGTTAGACAGGCTACTCTTCATAATGAGGACTATATACACTCAAAAGATTTGCGAGTTGGAGATTGGGTAGTCGTTGAAAGAGCTGGTGAAGTGATACCACAAATTGTGCATCCTATTAAAAGTCGTCGTACTGGTCAAGAACGATCATTCAGGATGCCAGAAAAATGCCCATCTTGTGAAAATGGGTTAGTGAAGCCAGGGAACGATAAGGTATTGTACTGTATTAATGCTTCATGTTCTGCTCAGTTAATTCGACTTTTGGAACATTTCGTTGGAAGAAACGCTATGGATATTGAGGGTCTAGGGAAAAAACAGGGTGCTTTGTTGATCGACAAGGGATTAGTTAGCAGTGTCTCTGATCTCTATTATCTTAATAAAGAAGACTTGATATTACTTGATCGTATGGGAGAGAAAAGCGCTACTAATTTGCTTTTGTCTATAATAAACAGTAAGAAACAGCCATGCTCGCGTGTCTTAACAGCATTAGGCATTGACCACGTGGGGAGTGAAATCGCTGAGATCCTAGTACGTAATTCATATGATATACGGCGATTGATGATAGCTTCCCTGCAGCAATTATTAGAGGTACCTCAGATTGGGCCTAAAATAGCACAGAGTATAATCGATTATTTTAAAAACTCAGCCAATCTCATTAATATACAAAGGTTAAGCGATGCTGGTGTTAAATTAGACGCTGAAAAATCCTCTTCAGTACCATATCGACCATTGTCGGGATTACGCTTCGTTGTTACTGGGATTTTGGCCAATTACAGTCGCTCTCAGATTGAAAGTCGAATCAAGGAACTGGGAGGTGTTACCTCTAGTAGTGTTCGTAGTAACACTGATTATCTAATAGTTGGCCAAAATGCTGGATCTAAACTTAAAGTAGCCACTGGCATGAGTATTAAGATTATCGATGAGGATGGATTTAACGAACTTATCAATCCAGATTCTTAAACGAGTTGAATGTGATGAAGCGGAAAATGAAAGGTTAGTATCTCGTGATCACGGCATCACTATGTACTGATAGGATCGTGGTTTGATGATTTGCATTATAAATGGAACAAAGAGAGCCTTTGTCCACTACGTTTGGGTCATCTTAAATAAAGAACCTGTCATCATTTTATAGCAAGGGGACTATTTTATTTAGCTGCATTTCTAGTTGATGTTCTTGTTTGAAAGATGCGAAACGGATTATGATCGTATCAGCACCGGCTTCTCTATATTGATTTATCCTTTCTGCTATTCGTGACGGGGATCCATAGGGTCCCCACCTGTCACCCCAGTAGTTTATCCCATAATATTGTAGCAGGAATTGATTTGCCTCTTCGGTAGCTTTATGTTCATCGTAGGCAACGTTGACAGTCATGTAAAAGGCAGATTCCATATCGTTATAGTTACGACCGAACTGTTCGGCATATTCTTTAACTCTGTTACATAACAGGGCGTATTCATGAGGATAGTCTGAAATCGAAATGAAGCCATCACCTATTTTAGCCGCTCTTCGGAACTGAATGTCCTTATGGGTGTTCCAGTGACAGGCAATTAAAATTGGCGTTCCATTGGAACCCGAAGGTTTGGGTAATCCAGTGACACCATCCAGATTAAAGTGTGTCCCAGAGTAATTCACTTCATTACCGTCCATAAGGCATCTTGTAATCTCTACAACTTCCTCGAATCTTTTGGCTCTACCGGATATTTCTATTCCTAGATTAATCCATTCTTGACGCTGAGAATCGTTGAAGGCACCTCCTACTCCTGCACCCAGAATGGTTCGACCAGGAGCGATAGTGTCGAGAGTGGCTACAGCTTGTGATAATGCTAGTGGGTTCCTGAGAGCCGCTAAGAGTACGGCGGTTCCTAATCGGATCCGTTTGGTTCTGGAGGCTATAGCGGCTAGGATAGTAACAGGCTCTAATCTTGGTTTCGCTGTAAGACTATCTCCGACCCATATCGAATCTAAACCAGCATTTTCTGTAATGTCGGCCATAGACAAGATAGTCTCTATGCTCGATCCTTCGTGCGCGGGCAATAAGATTTCACGGGTGGGTAGCAAGATACCCAGTTTCAACTTGTCATTAATATTGAGCATTGTTTAGGCCTGATTAGGGATATGTGTAATCGGATCTTCATTAAATTATGGTTTTGCAAACGCATTACTATCTAGTTGTTCAACATAATATGAGGGTTAATTCTACATAAACGGAGGTGCTTTATAATCTCCAATGATAGCGTTTACAAACCCCGGTTTCAAATGGTTAAAGGTTTCCAAGTCTTCGCGTATGTCTATATCTAAACTGAGACCAGTACTACTGTAGATTCTTGATTCAAGCCCAAGATCTCGTGCCTGCTTTTGATGCCTTAAAAAACTGTCATAACCTAAAGTTGCTGAGAATGACGAATTATAGGGGACTACCATTGCATTAGTTCCTCCATCTCTCTGAGCTGGTGATAAGGTGAATATGTTTCCGTTTCTTGATGTCTTTATCAAGCCATTTATATCCTGAGATTGAAGCATTGGAAGGTCTGATGGCAAATACATAGGGATTAATTGCGATTTAAAGGCCATATGGAAGGAATTATTTAAAGTCTCATTGAGATTTCCGCTCAGATCTTCATACCAGTCTACTTCAAGTGCAAGTGCAGTAGTTTTAATTAAATTGTCCCCACCAATAATCCATATAGCACCCAAATCCACTTTTTTTAATGCTGAGACAACTATCTTAAGCATTTCAACGCTAAGTGTAGCTCTCTGCGTGGGTGTTAGAATACCTTTCAGACGTGTCTTAACGTCACGTAGTGGCTTCATGGGGATGATCGCTACAAATGATCTACTTGACACAGATAATTATACCTCAATCAGATCACAAATCTCTCTCGCCAGATTTTCTTTGTCTACGTCTGTATTCATAAGTATATTGGCAGTGTGGACTTGTAGAGAAAGATGTTCAATATCGCGCGCGTATTTTTTATCTGACTCATCGATAACGAAAATGTCGCATATATTTTGGTATTGCTTAGCAACACCAAGGCATGAGACGTCCTCTCCGAAATCTTCTAGGATCTTAGCGGCCGGTCCTCTGATTGCCTGTTGGCCGATTATGGGACTTATGGCGACTCTGAGACCTGTAAATTCCTCCAATGAGGATCGTACGCCTGGTATGGATAATATAGGAGCAATGCTGAGAAATGGATTTGAAGGACAGATTATTAATCCATTGGCATTTTCCAACGATTTGGTGAATATAGGTGATGGTGAAGCATGTTCAGAACCTTCGAATAATAACTTTTTAATAGCTATATTACCTTGATTTCTGACAAAGTAGTCTTGGAATGAGAGTACACTATTCTCTGTGACGACCTTGGTTTTAATTATATCGTCGGTCATTGGCGCAATTACATATTTGACACCCAGAGCCTTAGTAATCTGTGTGGTAACTTCTGATAAACTACGACCTTTATTTAGAAGATCGGTTCTGTAAATATGCGTTGCCATGTCTTTATCACCAAGTTTAAACCAGGTATCCAGACCATAATCCTGGAGACATCGCAAGGTGTGGTATGTTTCGGAGGATCTGCCCCAGCCAGTAACGTTGTTTGCGACACCTGCAAGAGTGTAGGTCATTGTGTCAATATCAGGAGAGACGCGTAGGCCGTAAAATTCTTCGTCATCCGCCGTATTAACTATTATAGTTAGATCTTTAGTGTCTAGAGTTTTTGTCAATCCAGATATTAGTTTCGCTCCACCTACACCGCCAGCTAAGGCAATTATCGGGGTTTCCATACACAGACCTCACTTCTCACATGTGGATATACGCGTATAAAATTTCGTTAGGATGTCATTAATTTTGAATAACCAATCCTCTGCTGTGAGAGATGCATCAAATTTACTAAGAATTATAAACATTTACTATATTGTTGTTATCTAGAATGACATCGAGTTTTCTAGAGGAGTTTAACGATTAATAACAGCTAACAGATAGCTTAACTTTATACGGTTTGCGCATTCATGAAAGCTATCAAATGACGATCTGACCTTATTTTATTCTGTCATTGTCCTTCTTGGAAGGTTAGCATTTCTCTTGATTGTAAAAGAGCACCGGCGGTATTCGGATCAATGATGAAAACACTTGTATGAATTGGAGTTCTGACATAGAACGAACCTCCGGGTGCCGCAGTAAATCTAAGCCGTGTGTCAGGATAATCAGAGTCTTCTTTGGTATTTATACGGACTGAAGGAAGACCAAAGTCAATGTCCTTCGCTAAGCTTTCCTCGACAAAACCGTTAGCGTATAGGAGTTCAATTGATTGTAGTACTTGTTCAACTTGTGTTATATCAGCTGCATCTGCCACACCGGTTCCCCGGTCCAATATCCATTGTCCTTCCTTCAACGTCAGAAGAAATTCTTCATTGGGATATGAAAACAAAACGGACTCGATTTCGGTCCTTGGTATATTAACAATTATTGGATTACGCCAACCGTCGGGATTAGGGTCGAATATGATTTGAGCTGGAGCTGGACATGGTATTCCGTGGACTTCATCTTTACCTGCCCGTCTTAGGTAACACATTCCCACGTTAGGACTCCAAGTACCTATTGTAAACTCTTCTTGCACAGCAGAGCCGAGGAAAAAGGACACCTTCACTCCGTTGCCATTTTCCCTGTCTACACCCATTCGTTTATGATTGGATGGATTTCTCGCGATTAGTTGCGCACCATCAATATCTGACGTGGCGATCCAAAACTGGTTAAGTTTGGGGATAAATGCGGGGTAGTTACCCGCTCGCCATGAGTCGCCCGTTTTGGTGAGTTCAGTCCGATTTTCTCCATCAGTTATTATCACCTTTGTTACAATATCTGGGGCGATAGGTAGCATCCCTGATAGAGTGAGCTCGCTCGATCCTGCTGAAATAAATCTACCAACCAGACCGGTGATCCCTATAATTATTAGAGCAATTAGGACATATCCTACTTGGTTACTCTTCACGTTCGTATACCCTCGAAGTAGTTGTGCGTCTCCTGTAGAACCTAAACAAACCTATTAGGATAAATACTAGAGGCACACCTATAATATTGATGTACTGAACAATATTCTCGTGCTTTCTGGAGTCAAATAACAGTGTTCGCGATGAAACAACTTTGGAACGTATTTCTGCCAGAGATTCCTCCTGTCCTAACCAATCTATTAAGTTTAGTCCGAGTGCGAGATTTTCCTGCGCCCTTCTCGATACGGTGTCTGTTAACCAGTCTGAATCCCCGACGGCTATGAGTCTAAACGTTTCGGCGGTAGCTTCGTTATTGTTAATTGGAGATCCTTCTATTGCTACTGCGATATCAACTTCAAAAAGATTACTTTGCTCTACTTCTAGGTTGGGAGAATCTGGTGCCAAGTTGCTCATGTTATAGTCTACTCCCCCGAATTCTGTTGTTCTCAGAATGGGTATGACTTCCACTCTCCCTATTTCAGCCCCTTCTGTGGTTCCCAAAGAACTTACCCATGGCATGAGAGCTTTTTCTATGTTTCCTGCTACTTTGGAATTTGCTGATGGTACTCTTGCCCAATACGGATAGGGTAAGAGTACGCTTCCGACTTGAGTGTCGAATGGTAACGTCTCATGAGACCGTAGGTCAAAGACCAAATTGGCTTCCACAAAAACACCGTAACGTTGGAGGAAATGAGCGAAACTAATTTGGTTGGCAAACCCGGCAAAACGCTGAAGATCGACTACAACTGGGTCAATAAGAACTAGAGCCTTGCCTCCAGACTCCATATATCCATGTAAATCAGATAAGTTGCTCTCAGCGAATTGAGCCTTTGGACCGGCTATAATCAGTATGTCTACATCATCCAAAGGTGTTCGCTCGCCATCCACCGATGCAATTTCTTTAACATTGTATTGCTGTGAAAGCACCCCTGCTAAGGACTGAAGTTCGACTCTCGGACTCTTTTCTCCGTGGCCGGTTAGAAACCCTACAGTTTTACGAGATTCTTGCTGTTGAATCATACTGTATGCCAAAGTAGCCACACGATATTCAAATCCGTCGATAGAGTCAATAAACTGAATTATTTCTCGTTGGTCAGCGTAGGTCATAGAAAGCCCTAGGTATCCCTCTTTAATAGTCAATTCTCCTTGACTCTGTACGTTAAAACGAACTGGTGGCACTCCCAATAGTTGAGCAAATCGTGCAACTTCTTCATCGTCATCGGGGTACTTACGTACTATTTTAACTTTCCCTCCTGAGTTAGATGCGAAATCTTCTAGAAAGTTGTTTACATCTCTCGCCACAAGTGAGATTTGAACTGGGGGATCCTTCGATTCGAAGATATGGATCGTGAGGAGATCGTCTAAGTTGGAAACCATTTCTTTTGTTGCAGGGCTCAATGTAAAAAGTTTGTCTCTAGTAAGATCTAGACGACCTCCTATAGAGCTTCCAAACCAACCCACAAGTATGCTCAATATGATAAGACCAGCTACACCGAGTTGAAGATTTCTATATTGAATTGTCTTATGGCTTAGGGTTCGTCCTCTGATCATCAAGAATGATGCACTTAGAAATGTAAATATGAGGGCTATGAAATATAAAATATCTCTTAGATCAATTAAGCCTCTAGCCATACTTGAAAAGTGACTGACAGGGCTGATTGCTTTTAGTAAGGTTGCGATCTTAGGTGGTAATACCACGCCTACCTGATCTAGGCCCATTACCATGAGTACCATGGTAATAGTGAGAGCGATTATAAAGGCTACTATTTGATTTCTAGTCAAACTCGATGTGAATAAACCTATTGCCACAAAAGACCCAGATAGAAATAAGCTGCCTAGATATTGTGCTGATACGGCACCCCAATCTATACTGCCAGCTGACATCAGACTTAACGGTATACTTAAGGTTGCCAGGATGGCGATTGTGACGAATATAAAGCCAGCTAGAAATTTCGCTGTTAGGACAACCCACCCTTGTATCGGCTGGGTAAGAAGTATTTCCAACGTTCCATCTCGTTGCTCCTCAGCGATAAGTCTCATTGTAGCGGCTGGTATGAAGAATAGGGCTAATATCCACGGTAGAGAAGGTCGCTCAACAATAAAGTCTACAGAAAACAAGGGTAGTAGCGAGGCTTCTCTTGTAAGAAATGCAGAGTTAAAGAAAGACCAGGAAACTGCAGCCATAAGTAGGACGATCAGGATGTATCCTGTCGGCTGGTCAAAGTATCCTTTGAGATCCTTTCGGATTAAGGCTAAGAATGAATGCATGTTATATAGAACAACCTTAGATTTCTTCTTGATGAGCTTCAGTCGTCAGTGAGTGGAACACATCCTCTAAGCGAGCTGTTTCTTCGTGAAGGTCCCACAATACCCAGTCACGTCTCTTAGCCATATGGAATATATCAGGGCGCGGGTCTTCATTAGGCAAAATCGATATTGTGTAGCGTTTGCGACCGGCTATGGGTTCCATTCGTTCCACGGATGTGACGCTGGGCAATCCTTGAAGCCTCGATTCCACTTCATTACCTTCTATCTCTAAATATATAGACCTTGAATTCTGTGCGTGTTTGAGTAAGTCCGTAACGGGACTGTCGGCTATTAAGCGTCCACGACTTATTACTAATACTCTTTCGCACGTGGCTTCTACTTCTTGCATAATGTGTGTACTCAGTAATACGGTTCTCTCTTCACCTAGTGATCTAATGAGATCTCTTATAGTTATACGTTGGTTCGGATCCAACCCTTCGGTGGGTTCATCTAATATCAGGATAGACGGTCTATGCAGTATAGCCTGCGCCAATCCAACGCGTTGGCGGAAACCTTTGGAAAGCTGGTTAACTGGTCTGTAGAAGTATTCACTCAATCCAGTTTCGTCAATTGTGCGATCAATATTTTGCTTTTTCTCTGTTTTATTCATACCCCTCAGGTCTGAGACGAATTCTAGGTATTCCTTCACCAGTAGATCGCCATACAGAGGATTATTCTCAGGTAGGTACCCTATATTAGTTTTAGTTATCTTTTCGTGATCGCGTGTATCCAGGTTGTTAATGAGTATTGCTCCATTATCAGGAGTGTAATAGGAAGTTAACATTCGCATCGTAGTGGTTTTACCTGATCCGTTGGGGCCTAAGAAACCAACCACCTCACCTTTTTGAATATGGAAAGTCAGGTTATCAACTGCTGCTCTAGATCCAAAATATTTACTTACACCCTTAACTTGCATGGTGACCGCGGCGTCATCCACACTCAAAGTAGAACCGTTGGTTTTTATGGTCTCGGTACCCATCGATTGCTCCAAAATTTGCCTCGTCAAGAGACCATTTGTGAAATGTGACCCAGTACTGATCAATGCTACAGTATCATAGCTCAAAGAGTCTGAGCTAGTAATTTTGTGGCCTCAAAACGTTTAAATCTGCTCACTGATTGGTTCTAATCAAAAATCAATCGTCATAGGGTGCAGGAAGAGGAATAGGATTAAGTTCTGTTATAAGAGCTTCAGTTGTGAGGATCATTCCGGCTATACTTGTAGCATTTTCGATAGCGGACCTGGTCACCTTGGCTGGGTCTATAATTCCCATCTCCACCATTCCTCCATACTGGTTAATTTCAGCGTTGAAACCCCAATCACCTTCGCCTTTCTTAACACTGTGGAGCACTACTTCGCCGGGGAAGCCTGCATTATCAGCAATTAACTTCACGGGAGCATCAGCAGCATCTAAAACCAAGTTGGCTCCGATCATTTCGTCT
>CAYSLK010000067.1:0-19044 GCA_964431885.1 uncultured Dehalococcoidia bacterium
AGGAAGTAGAAACTCCGGCTTTATTTGTCTCAGGTTGGTACGATAATTTGGTACACGAGACATTTAAACTCTTTACAGGTTGGACTACACATGGAAAATCGTCTGATGCAAGGGAAAGAACGAAACTTTTAATTGGGCCATGGTCCCATGGCAATATTGGTTCATCGAAACCATTTGGTGATATTGGATTTGGTTCTGCCGCTGAGTTAGATTTTGCAAAAGAGCAATTACGGTGGTACGACAGCAGGTTGAAGAATATAAGGAACGGTATGGATGAAGAACCACCTGTCCACTATTTCTTAATGGGAGCAAACGAGTGGCGCTTTGCAGATGCATGGCCATTGCCCGTTACAAACTTTGTTCATTATTATTTACACAGTGATGGTAATGCCAATTCTCTATTTGGAGACGGTTCGTTGTCTGTTGTTCCCCCAGGAAAGGAATCTCCTGATAAATTCACATACGATCCGAACGATCCTGTCCCAACTGTTGGCGGACAGATTATGGCCTCAGGAGAATTTGGTCAGATGATGAATACTGTATCTGGACCTATGGATCGGAGTTCAGTGGAGTCTAGAAAGGATATTTTAGTTTATACTACGGATCCTCTTATTCAGGATGTTGAAGTTACTGGTCCAGTAACATTGCGTTTAAACGCATCATCTAGCTGTACGGACACCGATTTCACAGGAACATTGGTGGACGTTTATCCGGATGGTAAGGCTATCATTATTTGCGAAGGACTTTTGAGAGCCAGTTTCCGTGATTCTATAGAGAGTCCATCGCCTATAAAGCCCGATTCGATTTACCAATTCTCGATAGACATGTGGGAAACAAGTAACTTATTTAAGAAAGGGCATAAAATTAGGCTTGAAGTATCGAGTAGCAATCACCCGCGATTCGACAGAAATTTAAATACTGGCAGACATCCTGCAAACGATACAGTAGCATATATTGCAAATCAGAGCATATATCACGACGCTGACAATTCTTCCTCTTTAATCCTGCCGATAATTCCGAGATAGCGTAAGCTTGCTTTTAATAGACTAATGAACGGTCCAGAAGTGCATGTGTAAGTTTGGTATTATGAATGTTGATTGACAATCGACATTCATAATACCAAACCTTATTCCATCAAGAATCTTTTTTAGTCATCTCCACTGGAAAAGCCTGGTTCAGCTTGCATAATTGGAGCTAACAAGAAAGTAAACAGTTTGCCATGCGTTCCTATCCAGTTTTTGTCCCCTATAGAAGTGCTGTCTATTATCGGTTGGTCGTTCACCCTTATAGTTGGCGTAACGTGTTTGGTATTTAAGGTGATAGACTTACCTCTAAAGCTAAAGGTGACCCCTTCAAGTCCCGGTATACGGAGATCTTTCCCGTGAACGGAATCCCTAGCAAAGAGCTTTGTTAAGGTTTTTCGCTTCATATTCGCGAAATCAGCTACCATATGGTTTTCATCGTTAAATAAATACCCATAGGGCCTAGTTCTTGAGATCCAATAAATTCCCCAGGACATCAATATTAGCACTAGAGCAACAGGTATACTTAGTGTCCACCAGTTGAATCCCGACGACGCTACCACTACTGAGGTTTGTGCCTCTGGCTTTACTGGAGGAGAAGCTGTCGGCATAGCCTTTGTTTCCGCTTGAACAGGTACAATAGGTAAGACTGAGGAAATTATCATTGAATTCGTGTTAAAGGAGAATTCCTTACCGGAGTAAAGGGCGTTTAATCCAAAACTCACAGTGTGTAGACTTTCCGTTGACGGAGTGAGAAACACTTCATACTGCCATGCTTCTCCTGCACTTACCAACTCCGTAGGCTTAATTTCAATTACGCCTGAATCGCCTTCATTTGAAATGACAGACGAGGACACCATGTTTGTTGGGACTGCATATGGATGACCGTCAATTAGAATTTTAAGAGTCGCGATTAGTGATCTCTTACCCGGCTCTAATCCATCAGTTTTAACTTCAGCTACCTGAATACCCGGAAATACCAAGGCATTAAATGTGCTACGCGATGAAATTCTGTGATTAAAGCCAGGCCATGAAAGGCCAAGTTCGATTTTGTAGGTGCCTTCCGCATTTAGTGCAGGTATAGTCCCAGAATAATACCCATCTCCTTTTACTGCGTCACCAGCTGTGCCGTTATCAGTTAATTCATGCAAAATTGTTGCACCATCTGGAGTCGTGAGTTCAGCTACAATTGTAGCTCCAGTTAGAGATACTAGGCCTTTGTCGTCTGTGACAAGCGCCACCAGAGTACTGGGCTGGCCCAAGGGGACAGTGTTTAACGGTTGAAGAGATACTGTATATTTGTTAATAGAATATGTCCAGGCTGATACTAGGCCTTTCACTCCTCTCACATCTACTTGCCATTGACCTGGCGTAGGATCTTTAAGTTTCCACACTACAACGTGCGGCGTGTCGATGACTTCAGATTGACTTCTGTCTCCTGCTGAAGCCTCGAAACCAGAAGGATTGCGGAGCCTAAGAGATCCATAATCTCCTTCTTTAAAAAAGAACACCATTGTTTCGTTGGTTCCAGGCATTATGTCGACGTATGTAGTGAAAACATCGGTCGAAGAAAGTTCGTCTCTACCTAACTCGTCTAGCGTGACTTGAGCCTTATTATTTATTATCAGAGCAGCTAGAGATTTAAATGTATCAGGCGTAGAAAGCTGAATTGTGCTGCTACCGGATACTTGAGACATTCCAGTTACAAATTCAGTTATTTCTGAACTGGTTCCTGGTAGAGTCAAACCAGTTATAATCCATCCTTGTTCCTTGAATCTTGGTGCCATTGTTTTAAAATGATCGATCACTTTGGATGGGTCGACGTTCGATGTGCCTCCTGCTAACAAGAAAACCTTAGATCCTACTGGGGCTCTGAGATTGTTCAGGTGGTTATACACATCATTAATAGCTTCGTTCGGTTCATAACTTTGCGAAACCGGAGACATCGAGAGATTCTTGTAAATTGAGTCCTTAAAATCCGCAAATCCAGGATCGTTTATTGACAGTGGTCCTATAATGTTCTTTGTGTCATCTAGATTTATGTAAGTAAGCATTCCACCATCATGTAACGTGGAAATAAGACCTATAATGGATTTGAAATAATCTTCGCCTAACTCGGCATTGGCAATTGCTTGACGGTCCGCCAGTATGATTATTGAAGGTTCTAAGTCTATTGAATCGGCGTTGGCGGTTTGCCCAGCAATGTTTACCGACAGGATTAACGCGGTGAATATTAATATGCCTTTTAGTAGTTTTTGCATTCTACACCTCCCCAGTATGGTAAACTTATCTAACAGACATAAAGACAGTCAATTACAATTAAGTTCTGCTTTTCTTAAACATTTCAAAAAATCGTTGAATTTGTTGAATATTCAGATTCATAAGAAAATTTATACGAGTGCTTTAATTGTTGTAGCTTTTGCCCTAGTTTTGACCGCTTGTGCCAAAACGAGTAATCAAGAGGAAACTAGCATAAGGGGTTTCATAAGAGATTTCTCTGCAAGCACACTACAATCGTTTGACACGGTCACTGTGGAAGATGAAAAGGGTATCTTATGGCACTTCAGTTCAAATGGCAGAGTTTTTCCTGGGTTTTCTCCGTCACATCTTAGGGATCATATGATCACAGGGAAAACTATATTGATTACCTATGAGAAAGGCGAAAGATCTATGCTGCTGGTACACGGAATATCGGATTGAATTTAAGCCCTCTTCATTAGAGAAGTCTTTTTAGAACTGTACCAGACATAGCCTGCTCCGCTTGTGATCAAAAGAATTATGGAGATCCACAGTAAGGTGCCAGCTATACCAGATTCGAGAGGCTGTCCTTGAAGTAATAGCGGGACTACAAAACTGGTTTCGCCTAGCTTTTTAGTAGATACCTCAAGTTTCAATGTCCATTTTCCAGGGTCATAAAAAGTGATGTTGGCTCTATATGTACTAGGCGTAGAGGGAGTATTTAAAGCCATGACTTGGTAGGTTGGATGGCCGTTGGAATCATTAGCAATAATAGTGACAGCCGCGGTCTCTATAGGTAATCCGGTCTGACTATTGCCTAGTTTTATGGTGAAGTGCGCTGTACCGATCATTGGTGGATGAGGTAAGATCTCCACAAGTACATGATATGGGTTTTGGACACTTTCAAATATTTCGACTGAGGTGCCTTGGCCATAGACGTTAGCTCTGCAGAAATAAGTAAAAGTTAAAAGGCCCGCCAATATTGGAAGCATTATCTTCAAAACTAGAGTGTAGTTGAGACGTTTCACGTTTACCATATGAATAGTTCAATCTTTCCTTAACAGGTGTGAGTTACTTTGGAGTGCCATCAGGATTATTTATCAAAAGAGTAGTTATGAGAGCAAGTGGGCTCGCCAGGGTTCGAACCTGGGACCAATCGGTTATGAGCCGACCGCTCTACCACTGAGCTACGAGCCCTTAGTATACGTAAGTTCTAGCGTACTTAAACGCTTGAACTCTGTCAAGATAGATTCTTGATTAACTATGGTATTTATAAACTGGTCTAATGAAGTATTGGGGAGAAATATGAGTGTTTCTAAGAAAGTAGTTCAATTTATGGAACAAGGGTCCTGGATAAGAAAAATGTTTGAGGAAGGAATATCCTTAAAACAGAGATATGGAGCTGACAATGTTTCTGATCTTTCTCTGGGTAATCCAATTATGGAACCCCCACCTGAATTCTTTGATGAATTATTAAATATAGCAAAGACTCCAAGTATGGGAATGCATAGATATATGCCAAATTCAGGATATGTGGATACACGATCGGCGATCGCTTCGCAATTGTATAAAGAAACTGGCATAGAATTTACATCGGAGGAAATCATAATGACCTGTGGGGCCGGTGGTGCTCTCAACATTATTTTTAAAACCTTGCTTGATCCTGGAGATGAAGTGGTAATATTCTCTCCGTATTTTGTGGAATACCATTTCTATGCTGATAATCACGGCGGTGTTTGTAAGATTTCGGCAACAGATGAGAATTTCATTCCTGATTTAGAAGCCTTCTCAAAACTAATTAATGCAAAAACGAAAATAATATTGATAAACTCTCCTAATAATCCTACTGGAGTAGTCTACAGTAAAGAGATACTTTCGAGCCTGGCAAAAATCATCAACGAGAAAGAGCGTCTCTATGATAGAGATATGTACCTCGTCAGTGATGAACCGTACCGGAAGATCCTATTTGATGGTTTGGATTACCCTCAAGTTTTCTCCCATCACATGAGAAGTATAGTCGCTACTTCCCATTCTAAAGATCTTGCTATACCTGGTGAACGAATAGGATTCGTGGCTGTAAATCCGATTAATGAACGAAAATCAGAACTTATGGATGGACTTACATTTTCCACGAGGACATTGGGTTTTGTTAATGCCCCCGCCTTAATGCAGCATATAGTGAGTAAACTGCAGTCCGTTACTGTTGATATTAAAGATTATCAACGAAAACGCAATTTTCTTTATGAGCAATTGACATTATTAGGCTACGATGTTGTCAAGCCCCAAGGGGCATTTTATATGTTTCCGCGGTCTCCTATAGAAGATGATGTGGAATTTGTAGCTGAATTACAACGCTATAATGTATTAGTGGTGCCTGGGCAAGGCTTTGGGGCTCCAGGCTTTTTCCGCATCTCTTTTTGCGTGGATGATTCAACACTTCAAAGATCGATAGACGGATTTAGAAAAGCAATGTCTAATATATTAAGTTAACTTGATATATTAGAGAGCCGGAAACTTGTCTTTTAAGCCAAACCCAGTGATAGGAACTAAGACGGTGTCATCTCTGTTTACGATCCCTGTTTTTTGCAAATGACTTACTCCTGCTAATGCTGCTGCTGATGTTGGTTCAGCAAACAACCCTTCTTTATTTGCGAGGAGTTTTTGTGAGTCAGTTATTTCTTTATCTGTTACACCTATAGCAGTACCCTGGGATTGTCTTAATACGGTTAAAACGTCGTTAATACGCTGCGGTTTAGTTACAGATATTCCACCTGCCACGGTAATCTTATCTAGGGATTCTTCTGAATAGTGGGCTCCGGAATACTTATTAGCGATAGGCATCACATAAGTGGACTGAATGCAATGAAGACGAGGCATAGTCTCTATAAGACCAGCCCGTTGTAATTCTTGGAAACCTTTCCAAGCACCTATAAGTAAACCACCGTTGCCTACGGGAATTACTATGTGATCAGGGAGCTTAGGGTAGAAGTCCGTATAGACCTCATATGCGAAGGTTTTCGTGCCTTCAATGAAATAAGGGCTTAAACTGTGAGATGCGTAAACGAATGAGAACTCGTTATAGAATTTGATAGCTTCTTTAGTTGTCTCCTCACGGGTACCTGAAATTTTATGAACACAGGCACCATATATTTCTATTTGTTGGATTTTTGCAACGGGTGCAGTGGATGGCACGAAGACGTGTGCCTTAACACCAGCACGTGCACTATAGGCTGAAACTGATGCTCCGGCATTTCCAGATGAATCTTCAACAAGTTCCTTAACGTCATGTTCTTTGGCAACAGACATCATGACAGCGGTCCCTCTATCTTTAAAAGAACCTGTGGGATTAAGGTATTCTAATTTCGCGTAAAGTGAGCCAACCCCAGTGGAATTTTGTAAATTTTGCAATTCAATAGTAGGTGTGTGTCCTTCACCTAATGAGAGTAAGGAGCTGGCTTCTTTCAGAGGTAACGGGATCTTTATTCCATTCCATTTGTAAGAACAGGTTTTTTGAGGGGTGAATTCATTAAGAACATATTCTACTTGTAAGGGTTGACTGCAATTATTGCAGCTTAAATTGACCATATTTGCCATATGATTCAGGTTGCATTTTTGGCATATCAACGTCATATGTGACATTTTGAGACCCGATGTGAGTGGAATTCCATAGGATTTATTTTATCGATGCTAGTTTGTGAAGCCTCAACTGTCAATACCTTAAATTTGACTAGAGACTTATCTACAAGTAATATCCCAAGAGTTCTTATTAATTGTGATATACGGAGAAGAGTGTATGGGTAATGTGAAGATCGGCGAAGTTAATTCAAACCAAGTGTCTTTAGATCAGCATATTCCCGAAAATATGATCAACTCCGTTGTTTTTAAGGGTGATGGAGAGCCAAGATCTGCAGCTAATACCTTGAAGTATCTTAATGAAATGGCAATTCAAGGTGTTGTGGATCAAGACTATTACACTCTGGGAGGAGTTGTCAGTGCCTTAGAACTGGAGTTTGCTGAAAGACTTGCTACAGAATCTGCGATATTTATGCCCACTGGGACTTTGGCCAATCACCTTGCCGTTCGGAAACATTGTGGAATAAATTCCAGGGCCATCGTTCAAGAGCAAGGTCATATCTATAATGATACGGGCGATTCTATCTCACGACTAAGCTCTATCAATTTAATTCCGTTAGGGAAAGATTTCCCATTCTATGGCCTAACAGAATTGAAGGAACAAATGAATCGTTCTAGTGGGGGAAGAGTTCCGGTTAAGATAGGCGCAGTAGTAATAGAGTCCCCGGTAAGAAGGAAATATGGTCAGATAATGCCATACGAAGAAATGGAAGAGATTACTACATATTGCAAGGAAGTTGGCATACCTACTCATCTTGACGGAGCTCGTCTCTATATGATGGCTGCGGCTACCGGAATCAATCCTAAGTCTTACGTGGGACTTTTTGATTCAGTTTATGTGTCATTATACAAATATTTTGGGGCGCCTTATGGGGCTATATTGGCAGGTAAAGCAGAATTCATTGACGGACTATATGAGGATAGACGTATGTTTGGAGGTGGGTTGATGTCTTCTTACGTTGCCGCGGCATTGGCCTTGAGGGGTATAGGTATATTTGAAGAGAATTTCAGTCAGGCAATGGCAAAATCTAAAACCCTTTTCAAACAATTAAACAATTTAGATGGAGTGTCAGTCAAAGGGTTAGAAAATGGGTCAACTATTTTCCGTTTAGAAATGCCTGAATGTGTTGATTTGGATAAATTTATCACGCATATGCGCAATGACAATATATTCTTGTATCGTGATGAAGTGAATCCAGATTCCATTTTTATTACTGTAAATACAACTCTTCTAAGACAAACCAACGTAGACATATATAGGTCTTTTGAGAAGTCTCTATTTCATTCAAAAACATAAATGTTACGAAATATGCCTGTTCTGTGAACAGAGGAAATACTTTGACTTTGGCCCTTTGTCCAATCTGGTGATTATAGAGCGGCGACGAATATGACTTATTCTTACTTATCTACGTATACGGTGACAGTTTGAATGACAAATCATATTCATAGAATACGTATTAACTATATTAGAAGCGATAAGAAGTCTGTTAGAATTCTCTATGGCTAAGATCAGGAAACTTTGAACATTGAAACCTCATTTTAGAGAGATTACTAGTATGTGCTTTACATTCGGATACGCGAAGGATTATTAGATTAAATGTGGCATTGGGATTACAGTGTGATTACGAAGCCTAGAAAAATATTCTATGGCTGGCACCTAGTAGGATTATCCGTAGCTCTTTTAACCTTAATGGCTTTAACCGTATTCCAAGGACTAGGCACTTTTATGGTAGCCTTGGAAAGACAGTTTGGATGGAGTAGGACTTCTCTTTCAGGAGCATTTTCCCTGGCTAGAGTTGAGGGTGCCATCTTAGGACCGATTGAAGGTTACCTCATTGATCGATTTGGGAATCGCTTCATGATTTTGACTGGATATGCCATATTAGGTATTGGCTTTCTAACCCTTTCCGGTCTCCCATTCTTAGATTCCCTTTTAGGCCTGCCAGATATCTGGCCTGTCAGCGGAGTCGAGACAATCTGGCAATTCTATGTTTCATTTTTAATTATTACTCTAGGGTCAGGAATTGGCGGTTGGTTAGCAGTTATATCTTTAGTGAATAATTGGTTCGTTCGCAAGCGTACGGTTGCTATGTCTATAGCTATGTCTGGGGTTCATCTTGGCGGATTTCTGGTTCCGGTATTGGCTTTTTGTATTGAATCTTATGGGTTTCGTATAACAACATTTTTTATCGGAATAATTCTCTTAATAACATTGGTTCCGGCTGCGAAGCTTATAAAGAATCGGCCGGAGACCTACGGATTACTACCGGATGGAGCAAAAACGACCGTAACAAATTCATCTTCAACAGAGGATACAGCTTCACAAGACGAAATAGACCCCAGTTTCACATCTAAACAGGCATTAAAGACACCTGCTTTTTGGATTCTTACGGTCGTTCATCTGTCGTCTACTGTATCCATTGTCACACTGTCTATACATTTAGTTCCCGCAATTGTAGACATGGGTAATTCATTGAGTACGGCGGCTACTGTAGTGTTGTTTTACACCTTAGTCGCGTTACCTTCACAATTCTTTTTCGGTTACATTGGTGACCGTATGTCTAAGCCTCCTCTAATATTCCTATGTCTGTTGTTACAAGGCTTATCCTTAGGCGTTATAGCTATTGCAGACGAGTTATATATGGCGTTCATTTTCGGTTTACTTTACGGGTTGGGTTTCGGTGGAAGAATACCTCTTTTGAGTGCTATTAGAGGCGATTACTTTGGGAGAAAAGCATATGCAACGATAATGGGCCTTTCACAGTTCCCCAATAATCTTGCGATGATAGGGGCTCCGCTATTCGCGGGTTACATGTTTGACACTACCGGATCTTACTTCGTACCCTTCGCAAGTTTTTCTGTACTGACCTTTCTTGGTGCTTTTCTGGTATTGTTTGTTCGTCCTCCTAAGATGATAACCGAAATTAATAGCGTTTCAAAAACTCTCAAATAACTGATGGTTATTTCATATTCACTAGAAATAAACGAGCTCTGGTACATAGAGACTGTCTATAGAAAGTTAACGGGGGAATGCTATATGATTTGGATCCAGGAAGCTTCCTGAAATCAGTTTAAAAAACCAGCAATATATGAATTTGAAAGGAAGGATAAATATGATACATATGGGGCCAATCAGAAGTACCCTGACCAATTTCAAGATACATAAGTAAATGCTTGAGATCCGATGATAGTATATTTATATCGAGTCAATGGATCTCCGAGTCGCAAATAATTAATTTCAAGTGGTAGAATGATGTTAGCTTTTTAGGTAGGTGTTTATATGTATTCAGGCAAAATTCCGACGTTTAATTGGTTTAATCCGACAAGAGTGGTGTTCGGTGTAGGTGAACTTGCAAGATTGGCTGAATTGGTTAATGAAATCTCGGGGAATAATTCAAGAATTTTCTTGGTTACCGGTCGTTCTAGTCTTAAATCTCAAGGTATTCTAGATGACGTCATTTCTTCAATTGGTCCCAGCAGGATTACTCTCTTTAACAAGGTATCGCCTTTTCCTTCACCTGATCTGGTTGATGATGCACTGAGTGAGTGTAGGCAGTCTTCATCGGATATTGTAGTTGCTATCGGAGGAGGAAGTGCCCTTGATTTGGCAAAATGTGTTGCGATTTTAATGACGCATGAAGGTGGAGCCCGAGACTATGCTTTTGGACCTAAGAATATCCAACGAGCAAGTCTTCCGTTCATTGCTGTTCCAACCACTTCCGGTAGTAGCAGTGAAGTGACTATAGGGGCGGCACTATGGGATATGGAAGCTCAGAAATCTGCAGGCTTATTTAGTCCGCATATGTTTCCAACAGTTGCTATTGTAGATCCTAATCTGACCATGAGTATGCCACAACTTCTAGCTGCCAACACAGGCTTTGACGCTTTTACCAGTGCTTTCGAATCTTATTGGTCTGTGCAGGCTGAACCTATATCAGATGCAATTGCGCTGGAAGTAATCAGGATTTTTTGTGAAAATCTTGAACGTTCCTGTATTGATGGAGACATCACTTCAAGGTCGGCATGCGCTCTAGCAGCTACATTATCTGGGATAGGTTATAGTAACAGTCTTCCAAATATGTGTCATGCAGTGGGAAGTCCCTTAACGATATATTGGAATGTAGAGCATGGCCAATCTGTAGGTATCACACTCCCCTCATTTCTAAGATGGAACTCAGATGCTATTTCTGACAAAATGAACGCATTGCTTGACGCTATGGGTGTAGCTAATCTGGACCAGGCTGAGTCCAAATTATCCTCTATGTTGGAAAACTGTGGATTGGAAACTCGACTCAGCGGGTTAGGATTGGTCCGAAATGATATTGAAACTTTAACTGAAAACATCAAATGGGAGTTGGCGTCACGCCTTCCGAGATCGTTCGACAAGAATGATGCCAGATCACTTTTGGAAGAAATATTTTAATTGACTAGATGTATGAAGACCAGCAGGGAATTCACTTGTCTGCTTCTATTGCTTATACATTAATATGGCAATAGTGTTTTCAGAATAGTCTGATAGCAAACGTGAAAAAAAATTGACTTTTCCTAATTCACATTTGAAGAAACGATGGTATTTCGATTCGCTTTTATTTATGATTGGAGGCCTCGTTCTCGTCTTAGATCAAGTTACTAAACTTGTTGTAAGTATCTATCTCAACTTAGGCGAATCATGGCCTTCAGAAGGATTTTTTAGATTCACCTATGCCACAAATACCGGTAGTGCATTTTCTTTGTTTCAGGACCAAACCTTGTTTTTGATTGTCGCTTCCTTCATCGCGATTTTGTTCCTACTATATTTTTATAAGATACAATCAAAGCCGGGACTCGTATTGCGGATCGCTATAGGCCTGCAATTAGGTGGAGCCTTTGGTAATTTAATCGATAGGATATGGCGGGGTGCTGTCATAGATTTTCTAGATGTTGGGTGGTGGCCAATATTTAATGTGGCAGATTCTTCGGTGGTAGTCGGTATGATTGCTTTAGTGTATGTCTTATTGACTGGCAGGGGTAGAGATAAGATTTTGGATATAACAGAGGAACTAGAAAGCAGCGATGACTGATCTCTTCACCTTTACAGTAGAGTTGGACGGACAACGATTGGATAAGTTCTTAGCCTACCGTTGCCCAGACTTGTCTAGGTCCAGAATACAGAATTTAATAGATAGCGGACAAGTGAAATTAACGATTAGTTCTCCTAAACGATCAACTAGACTTAAGCGGGGAGAAACCGTAGTATTAACGATACCACCTCCAAAGGATACACATATCATTCCTCAAGATATTCCTCTGGAAATTAAGTACCAAGATGAGGATATATTGGTACTTGAGAAACCTTCAGGCCTAGTAGTTCACCCTGCCGCTGGTAATCCTGATAAAACGATGGTCAACGGATTACTAGCTCTATGTTCCGACTTAAGAGGAGTAGGAGGCATTTTGCGTCCTGGGATCGTTCATAGATTAGATAAAGACACTTCAGGATTAATAGTGGTTGCGAAGAATGATAAAGCTCATGCTGCCCTGTCTTCTCAATTCAAAGATAGACTTGTAAAGAAATCTTATATAGCTTTGGTTCAAGGTCATATGAAAGATCGAGAGGCTATTATTGATGCTAAGATAGGAAGAGATCCGAGCAATCGGAAACGGATGGCAGTCGTAGATAACGGTAAAGATGCTAGAACTAGGTACAAAGTCGTAACTGAATTTGCTCCATATACGTTACTGGATGTTCAACCACAAACTGGACGTACGCATCAGATAAGAGTTCACTTCTCAGCTCTGGGTAATCCGTTGGTTGGCGATACTCTATACGGTAGGTCTCATCCATTATTGAATAGGCACTTTCTGCATGCTACCTTACTGGGCTTTAGGTTACCTGTGTCAGGTACTTATGTTGAGTTTCAATCACAACTGCCATTAGAACTGCAAACATTTATCAATCAAACATGTTCAAAATTATGAATCTGTTTAGTTGATAATCTTAGCTTAACATTTATGAGGGCGTGTTAAAATGCTTTCAGGAGGTTCGACCCTGTTATGGATAATCCGGTTAGATTGCGTTTGGCACCAAGTCCTACGGGCGAGCCACATGTAGGTAATATAAGAACGGCCATCTTCAATTGGCTATTTGCACGTCACCATAAAGGTGCTCTCGTGATACGTGTAGAGGACACTGATCAAGGCCGTAAAGTTCAAGGATCTACTGAGCAAATGTTAGATGCGTTGAATTGGCTTGGGATAGATTGGGATGAAGGACCCGATATAGGGGGTCCGTTTGGTCCTTACTTTCAATCCCAGAGATTAGAATTGTACAGTTCTATTGCTGACCAGCTCTTAGATTTGGGTAGGGCCTATTATTGCTATTGCTCATCTGAACGTCTAGCTTTGCTCAGGCAGGAACAAAGCGCTAAAAAGGAAAATCCGGGATATGACGGTAGGTGCCGGCATATAATCAAGCGTGATGTCGATGGGGAAAAATTATCCGATGTAAAGCCCGTTATACGCTTTAGAATGCTAGAGGAAGGTAGCACCGTAGTAGATGATTTAATCAGAGGAAAGGTGGTCACTGAAAACAAGCTGTTCGATGATTTCATAATGATAAAATCCGATGGATTCCCGACTTATCATATGGCAAGTGTAGTGGACGACCATTATATGCAAATTTCCCATGTTATGCGTGGAGAGGAATGGTTACCCAGTACCCCCCGTCATGTACAATTATATCAGGCTCTTGGCTGGACCCAACCCAAGTTTGTTCATCTCCCTATAATACTTGCCAGAGACAGGTCGAAATTAAGTAAGCGACACGGAGTTACGTCTATTTTAGACTACAGGGCAAAAGGATATGTACCTCAGGCTATGGTGAATTTTCTTACTCTTCTCGGTTGGAGTTTAGATGGGAGTACTGAATTATTTTCGGTCAATCAGTTAGTGGATAATTTCTCCCTTAATCGAATCGCTAAGTCAGGGGCAATTTTCGATGCAGAGAAACTTAATTGGATGAATGGTCACTATATACGTAGCATGGATGAGGCAGAGCTAGGCAGCCTATTGTTAAGATATTGGGATGAATTCCCTACCACAGATATACCCAAAGTAGAACCTAGCACATCGATCACGGATATTTCATCACTAATTCAGGAAAGATTGAAGATTTTGTCCGACGCTGCTCCACTTATCAAGTTTTTTTTCTGTGATGAAGTTAAATATGAGACTTCTGAATTAATACAGAAAGGCATGGATATTGATGGGACTAACCTTATATTATCGTCCTGTCTTTCGGCTTTAGAAGAGGTAATTGAGTTTACTTCGGATTCTATAGAAGCTTCACTTAGAGCCTTGTCTACGGAATTGAATGTCAAATTGGGGCAGTTACTCGGGACCTTGAGAGTAGCAACAACTGGTCTCAAAGTTTCACCGCCGTTATTTCAATCTATGGAAATATCTGGTAGGAAGAGGATTATAAAAGATATTCAACTAGCGATGAATCGACTTTCGCAGAAGAATTGAATTGGATTTAGCTAGTATTTCCTTGACACTTAACCTAAGCGGTACCTATACTTCGCATTGATGATAATAATCCCTTTTTTAGATAGAAAGTTAGGTATGAATTATGACACTTAATCGATTGGAAAAAGATCTTAAACAAGCTATGAGAGATAGGGATTCCCTTCGTCTTTCTGTAATAAGGATGTTACGATCTGCGTTACATAATGAAAAGATTGCTAAACAGTCTGAATTAACAGAAGATCAGGTCACCAACGTATTAAGCCGACAGGCCCAACAACGAAGAGATAGTATAGAAGCGTTCGAAAGAGGGAATAGCCCCGATTTGGTACAAAAAGAGAAATCCGAACTTGCTTTTATCGTAGAATATCTACCTGAACCAATGCTTAGAGATGATATTGTCAAATTGGTAGAAGGTATTATTCTCGAAGAGCAGGCTCAAAGCCTTCGAGATATGGGAAAGGTTATGGCAAGGGTTATGCCAGTAGTTAGAGGACGAGCGGACGGAAGAGAAGTAAGTTCTATTGTGACTGATTTATTGAGTGATAAATAAGTTGAAATTAAACAAGATTTTACAGGAATATGCATAGATTGATATGAAGTTTGGAATTATTGTTTTTCCTGGTACTTGGAGTGAAGTAGATTGCTACCATGCCGTGAAAAATGTGTTGAACCAGAACGCCGATTATATTTGGCACAAAGAGACAGATCTATCCGAATATGATTGTATAATATTACCAGGTGGATTCTCATATGGTGATTATTTGAGACCTGGTGCAATAGCTCGATTTTCACCGGTGATGCAGTCTGTCAAACGATTTGCGGACTCCGGGAAATATGTTATAGGTATATGCAACGGGTTTCAGATTTTGTGTGAGTCTGGTTTATTGCCTGGTGTCTTACTACCTAATGCCGATTTAGAATTCCGATGTGAATGGGTTAACTTACGAGTCGAAAATACGAATAGTCCGTTTACTCATGGTATGCACAAGGAGCAGTTACTGAAAATACCTATTTCTCATGGAGAAGGCAACTTTTTCGCTGATACTGAAACAGTGTCGGCGTTAAAGAAATCTGATCGTGTTGTATTTAGATATTGCGACGAAAATGGTGATGTGACCAGGTGTTCCAATCCAAACGGCTCTGTAGACAACATTGCTGGCATTATTAGTGATAGTGGTAACGTACTTGGTATGATGCCGCATCCCGAGCGTTCTTGTGAGGACGTTCTTGGGAGTGACGACGGTAAGGCTGTATTTATGTCTGTGATTAGTTTCTTTTCCCGAACAGCTAAAGCTGGGGTTGTGACTGAGGAATGTTAGGTGTTGTATTCACATTGATTTCTGCGATTGGTTTTGGGGCAGCCGCAGTTTTTGCAAAATTGGCCACGAGATATGTGCAGTCCAGCACGACAACTTTTTTTTCGGTTTTGGTAGGAGCTTTTGTATCATTCGCAATCGTTATAGTTTTTCAATTCGAAGCTATTTTAACTTTGACCGTTGTGGCATTTGCTTGGTTTACGTTTTCAGCTTTCGTTAACTTTATTTTGGGACGCTATTTAAACTATACCAGTGTTGATCTTATAGGGGTCACTAAAGCAACTCCCATTGTTGCATCGTCTCCATTCTTTGCCGCTTTGTTAGCAATTACGATTGGGGGTGAGTCTATGAATATGCCCTTAGCGTTAGGAACGCTCTCTATAGTTGCTGGATTAATTATTATATTAAGTAAACATGAACAGAATTAATAGATATATCAGAGGGTTACAGAGGCGTCGAGATATACAAGGGTATCTTATAGCTATTGCGTCAGCATTTGCATATGGGGCGCTGACTCTGATCGCTAAGCAGATTGTGACACATCATGCTCCACCAATAGTATCATCGGCGTTTTCCTTTCTTATAGGAACTTTCCTCGTTGCATTCATATTCCATAAACATATTCTAGAGGATATTACTAATAAAATTCCTGTTCGTGGATGGATATTCCTTCTGTTCGCGGGACTTTCTTCGACTTGGGGGGTAACGTTTTGGATTTTGGGTGTCAGCGAAGCACCTGTCGTCGTGGTTGGCTCCCTCGTAGGAATATATCCTCTGGTTTCTATCGCGCTCACTCACTTTTTTTTGCGACGTATGGAGGTCGTAACCTGGCGAACACTGATGGGTACCATGTTAATGGTTCTAGGTGTTATATTGGTTACGGTAGGAAGAAACGCATGAATCTAAGGATTATAGAAAGGAATAATTCAAATGGTTGTGCCAAAAAGTACACTGGACCAGTTAGCCCTTTCGTCCGACGAATATGATCTTATTGTAGAAAGGTTAGGAAGAGAGCCGAACTTTTTGGAATTAGGTATATTCGGGTCTCTCTGGAGTGAACACTGTGCATACAAACATTCCAAACCGTTGCTTAAACTGTTTTCAAGTCATAACCCAGAAGTACTAGTTGGTGCAGGCGAAGAAAATGCGGGGGCGATTGACATAGGGGACGGCTTGGCTGTAGTTATGAAAATTGAATCTCATAATCATCCATCAGCTATTGAACCTTATGAAGGAGCTGCCACCGGAGTGGGTGGAATAATTAGGGATATTTTTGCTATGGGTGCCAGACCTATTGCTTTACTCAACTCCTTAAGATTTGGCCCTATAACCAATTCTCGTAACAGATACATTTTCAACGGAGTAGTTAGTGGAATATCTGGTTATGGTAATTGTATAGGAATACCTAATGTGGGAGGCGAAATTGTCTTTGATGAGTCCTACACCGGGAATCCTCTTGTGAACGCCATGTGCGTTGGATTGGTTTCAAAGGATCGTATTGTTCGTGCAACTACAGCCACTGCTGGGAATATTATTATGTTGGTTGGTGCGCAAACCGGCCGAGATGGTATTCATGGGGCTTCGGGCTTAGCTTCAAGATCCTTTGAGGATGAACGGGAATTACGCCCCACCGTCCAAGTTGGTAATCCGTTTTTAGAGAAGGTTTTATTGGAGGCGTGTTTAGAAATAGCGCAAACTGATTACGTCGAAGGTATTCAAGACCTGGGAGCCGCTGGATTGACAAGCGCGGCATTTGAAGCAGCATCCAATGGCAACACTGGTATATCTCTCGATTTAGACCGTGTACCGAGACGAGAGGCTAATATGGAACCATATGAAGTCATGTTGTCAGAATCTCAGGAAAGAATGTTAATTATTGTTAAACCGGGATACGAAAATAAAGTTAAGGATATTTTTGATCGTTGGGATTTGGACGCCAGAGTTATAGGTAGAGCGACGAACGACGGCATAGCGTCTCTATTTGAAAACGGGAAAATTAGAGGAACTTTACCGATTCGTCTACTAAATGACCCACCGGTTTACAGATTACATGGCACCAAGCCCCGTTGGTTAGAAAAGACCGAGAGGTATGATTTAGATTCTGTTCCACTCCCTGAAGTGAAGCCAGAGCAGGTTATGTTAAATATCCTATCTTCACCTAATATAGCGAGTAAACATTCTGTTTATCGTCGATACGATCACCAAGTTCAGACGAATACTATTCTGTCTCCAGGAGGGGACGCCGCTGTGTTACGTGTCAAAGGTACTTCAAAAGGATTGGCATTAACAACAGATGGCAATGGACGTTACTGTTATTTAGATCCATATATGGGTGGCATGATATCGATAGCGGAAGCGTGCCGTAATCTAAGCTGCACCGGGGCACGCCCTATAGCTCTTACAAATTGCTTGAATTTCGGTAACCCGGAGAAATTAGATATATATTACCAATTAGAGGAATGTATAAAAGGGATGGCTACGGCTTCCAAAGTGTTAGGTGTCCCCATAATTAGTGGTAACGTAAGTTTATATAATGAGAGCCAAGGTACGAGCATATACCCTACTCCAATTATAGGTGGATTGGGATTAATGGACGATGTTAGCAAGAATATATCGATAGGCTTTCTTGAGCCAGGAGACGAAGTAGTTTTACTTGGATGTAACGATTTATATGGAGATAGCTCATGGTTTTCTGGAAGCGAATATATAGAGTTAACCAATTCATTAACTGTAGGCAAGCCACATATAGATATAGAATATGAGGCACTTGTTCAGAAAGCGTGTCGACGGTTAATTTTGGATGGTATCATTAAATCGGCACACGATTGCTCTGATGGCGGTTTGGCTGTTGCTATTGCGGAATCAAGTATGGAGGGACAAATAGGGTTTCAGGGGGAATTTTCAGGAAACGGCAGATGGGATGTAGCGCTATTTGGTGAACAGCAGTCACGTATAGTTGTGTCATTGTCAAACCACCACAAAAGGTCTTTTTCTGAAATTTGTAATGAATTAGGAGTTGATTGGATTAGACTGGGAGTTGTAGCGGGCAATCGTCTAATTATTGATGGTTTGTTGGATATCAGTGTGGAGGATTTGCGTCGCACTTGGCATAATGCTCTGGGCCGCATGGTGACCCCCTCCCAAGGCAATTTAGCTTGACAATTGTTGCCCATAAATGTAATATTGATACTTGCTAAACGCGCTGTTAAAACTAATTATTTAAAATCCAAAGGCGGAGGTAGCATTGCCTAGGTATGATTACGAATGTGACGATTGCAGTCTTAATTTTGAAGTTAGACAAAGTTTTGACTCTTAGCCTGTAGCGGATT
>CAYSLK010000068.1:0-12870 GCA_964431885.1 uncultured Dehalococcoidia bacterium
ATCTACACATAGCCAATAAAATAAAGGGGATCGTCACCATAATTGGTATGGACATCAATATAAGACTTATCGTAACTGTGAAGGGATCTTGCCAACGGCCTTGCCGACGAGCTATGAAAAATCCCAATGGTACACCAACACTGACACTCGCTATCATTGCCATCAAATTTACTTGAAACGACACCCACATTTTTGGCCCCAGAAGTTCTCCAACAGCTCTACCTCTAAATCTGAAGCTTTCCCCAAAATCTCCGTGAATAGCCTTCCACATGTAGTCGCCATACTGAACAAGCATGGGTCTATCTAAACCCAGTTGTTCTCTCAAGATTGATGCCACCCTCTCATCAAATCTATTGCCGAGCATGATCTCCACAGGATCTCCAGGTGCAATCCTGCCCATCACGAAGGTGATTAACGATATAGCAAATAGGAGGAAAGGGAGCCACAGTAATCGCCTTGTTATATAAGCTCCCACATTAAAACCTCCATCAGCGAAAATGTTTGTTCTTTGAACTTATGTCTCGAAGTAATAATACTTGACCTATCTACAAACAAACTCGATTCACATGAAATGTTGGACAAGCTAGTCCGACTTTCCATCACAAGCAAACAACAAATTCGGATTCAGCCTGTATTATTACTTGAAGATTATGTATCGTAGCTTTGGAATTATCATAGGAGTTACTCTATAGTCTCCTATGTGTGATTTCACCAAAACATATCTGTCCCCGCCATACCAAAGTGGTACCCAGGCAGCGTCTTGAACAATTAGAGCTTCTGCTTGGTTGTAAAGGTCAATGCGTTCAGAAATATCTTGCTCTAGCCTAGCTTTTTCCAATAATTTATCGACCTTTACATTAGAGTAGTTACCATGATTTACACTGCTCTCTGTATGAAACAACACATCAAGAAAGTCCTGTGGATCTGGGTAATCAGCCTCCCAGCCAAGTCCAGCAAAAGCCTGGAATTTTTTTGCGTTTAAATCCTGCAGATAGGTTGCCCATTCCACTTGTTGAATCTCGACCTGCACACCTAGTACTCGATTCCACATCTCAATTATAACTTCCAAATCAAGACCTACGGTACCACCAGTTCCTGGGACTGTGACAACAATTCGAGGTCTACTACCTGGATCAGCATACTTAGATTCATTGAGAAGATTTAAAGCCAACACAGGATCATATTCAAGGCCTTTAAGTCCATCGTTATAACCTGGGAATCCCGGGGGTAATATACCATAGGCAGGAACGACTAAATCTGAAAGAACTTCTCTCGCGATTAGTTCTTTATCTATAGCATGATTAAGTGCTCGCCTAAATTTCGGATCATCGAATGGTGGTATAGACGTATTAAAACCTATATACGATATACTGAAAGACGGACCCGCTACTATCAGTTCCTTATTCAACGCTTCATTAGGATCAAGGACCCTATCCAGATCAAATAACCCAACACCTGTTATATCTATTTCATCATTTTCATACATGGCCATCGATTGGCCACCGGCTAGATTCATAACAACATCGTCTATTTTAGGTTTCTCTTTATAGTAATTGTCGTTTCGTTCTAAGACGATACGCTCACCGACTTTGTACTCCTTTAATTTAAATGGACCAGTACCATTGGGTTCGTCAGTCCATGACGACCCACCCGATTCAACGTTGTTCCTATCAAGAACGTAGGCAGTTGGATAGGTTAGTTTCGCCAAAAAATATGCCTTTGCTGCGTCTATAGTGATTTTGAGGGTCAGCTTATCTATAACCTCAATACCTTCCATATCCGCGGTACGACCTTCGAAAACATCGTCGAATCCTACTATATCATTCAGATAAACATCAGCTACAGGAGAGCCGGTTTTGGGATTGGCAGCCCTTTCCATAGACCATTTAAAATCTTGGGCTGTTACTTGTTTACCATTATGAAATTTCGCGTCCGGTCTAATCGAAAAAGTGTATACTCGCCCCGTCTCGTCGATTTCCCAACTTTCGGCTAATTCTGGTACCAATTCCAGAGCGGTACTGATTCCAACCAGTCCACTGAATATTTCAACCACAATACCAGCAGACGTGGTATCGGTCGTTAAGTGGGGATCAAGGGTGGGAGGGTCGGACCATAACCTCCGAAATGTTCCACCTCTTTTACCTTCTTCTTTTTCCCCTGATTCTTGCGTATTATCCATAGCCCTTATGGTAGGTAGCACCGTCGGGGTAGAGTTCACGGTATCCAAAACAGGCGTTTTCTCTTCGGTAACTGGTAAGGTTTGTGATCCATCAGGACCACCGCATGCCAGGGTTCCTATAGCAATAAAAGTCAAAATGAGTCCAAATAAGTGAGATTTCATATAATTGTGCTCCCTATTCTTTCGCTAGTATAGTAACTGATTCAAGCACTCAAGTCCCGTCATAAAAAGGATCGATTCTATTGTTTAGTGTATAAGCTTCCGAAATACCCTGACTACCAAGACGAATAAGTCTATCCGTTAAACTAAAGTTATTTATCTCCCATTGTATGAGTTAAATAAGCATTCATGAATCCGTCTATCTCTCCATCTAATACGGATTCAGGATTAGAAGAATCATATTCAGTCCTATGGTCTTTCACCATCTTATAGGGGTGCAAAATGTAGCTTCTTATTTGATTTCCCCAAGCAGGGGAAATATGATCTCCTTTGATTTCAGCTAATTTCTTAGCGCGTATTCTTAATTCGTACTCAATAAGACGCGCCAACAATATTTTCATAGCTATTTCTTTATTTTGGTATTGTGACCGTTCATTTTGGCAACTTACTTTAATTCCCGTGGGGATATGAGTCAATCGAATGGCGGTAGAATTCTTTTGAACACTCTGGCCTCCAGCTCCTCCAGCACGAAATGCCTCAGTTTTTATATCAGTGTGATCTATAGTGACATCAACTCCCTCTTCAGCTTCGGGTAACACTTCTATTAATGCAAAAGATGTATGCCTTGCATGATCAGAATCAAACGGAGATAACCGGACCAGTCTATGTACTCCACGCTCTGCCTTGAGGTAACCGTAAGCATAACGACCAGTGATTTGCATAGTAGCACTCTTAATCCCTGCTTCATCTCCCACTGATGTATCCATCACATCAGTTTTAAATCCACGTCTTTCGGACCATCTAAGATACATTCTCATGAGCATTTGTGCCCAATCCTGAGAGTCAACCCCTCCAGCTCCAGCATGTAACGCGACTATAGCTGTGCGATCATCATATGGACCCGACAGTACTAAATTGAATTCAAGGGCTTTCAATTCATCCTGTAATTCTATGACTTCAGCGGAAACTCCCTCAGTTAAAGAATCGTCCTCTTCCTCAATGGCTAAAGCCAAGAGTTCTTTCAGTGACTCAGCTTTGGACTGAATATCCTGCCATACTTGAGTTTCTTCACGTAAATCAGACAAGGCTTTCATTTTCTGTTGAGCCTTGTGATGCTGACCCCAGAAAGTCGGATCAGCAGTTTCTAATTCGAGCTTCTTTATTTTTTCCTTTTTACCAGAAATGTCAAAGGCGCACCAAAATGTCATAAATCCTATCATTTATCGTATTTAGTACACTCATAAGTTCTTGCATAATATCTAGCACCTTGCAAATGTGAACTACATGTAAAACGTAAACTCACTCTCATAGGTTAGTAGACAGGGTTACATCTACATGCAGATTATAACAGGGGATAAGTAATTACGTGAAGTAGATTCAACTGTTTGACTAACCACTACGCCAAGAAATAGTATTTGCGATATGAATGCTGAATGAGATTTATCGAATCAGTTACTTTTTATAAATATTTGTTGGCCTTAACACAGGGAACGTGTACAATCCACAAATAAGACAGTTATAATGGAGGATTTTCTAGATGCTGGATCTATTAATTAAAGATGGTTTGATTATTGATGGCACAGGTAACCCAGGATTCTACGGCACAGTAGGCGTTAAGGGTGATAAATTATGTCTCTTCAGAGGTGATACTACTCAGATTGAATCTGCTCAGGTTATAGACGCAAAAGATCTGATAATCTGCCCAGGATTTATCGATATGCATGCACATTCTGGACTTGTAATACTTTCTGAGCCTGAGCATGAACCTAAGGTACACCAAGGCATAACAACTGAATTGATCGGAGTGGATGGTAATTCTTATGCACCATTCAAAAACCACAAGGATTTTCTGCGTTTTGTAGAGATCAATTCAGGACTTGATGGTAACCCTAAGTTACCAGGCCGTTGGTCTACCGTAGAGCAATATCTAAACATGTTTGACAGAAAAGTTGCAGTGAACATTGCTTATATACTGGGTAACTCCCCTGTAAGAATAGATTCCATAGGCTGGGATGATCAGATGGCAACCAAAACGGACATTGCAAACATGAAGGCAGTGATAAGAGAAGCAATGGAGGAGGGAGCTTTCGGTCTATCGACGGGATTGGATTATCCTCCCGGAAATTATGCCAATACAGATGAATTGATCCAATTGTCCAAGCAAGTTAATGATCTGGGAGGTATCTATCATACACACGTCAGATACGGACTTGGTGACAGACACCTTGATCCATTTAAAGAAGCCATCGAAATAGGCAAACGAAGTGACGTTCCCGTACACATAACTCATTTCTACCAGAGAGCTCCAAGTAAGAGAGGTGGTCACAGTTTACTAAGACTAGTTGAAGACTCACATGAAGCTGGCCAGGACATTACATTCGACAGTTATCCTTACATCTACGGGAGCACCAGATTACTTATTGTGTTTCCTGACTGGGCACATAATGGTGGCCCAGAAAAATTGAAAACTGTACTTGGTTCTGAAGAAGGGAGAAAACGCCTGCGTAAAGAAATCGAACCCAGGTCAACCTCCTGGCATGATATGTGGCTAACCTATTTTAAACGACCTCATAATCATAAGTATGAGGGTAAATCAATCGCAGATATAGCGGAAACTATGGGTAAACATCCTGTTGACGCAATGTGTGATCTACTTCTTGAAGAGGATCTTCAAACTTGCTTTGTCATGGCGGGAACTAACGGTAACACACTGCCTGCTTTTGTAACACATCCATTATCAATGGTTGGTAGCGATGCAGTTCTTTTAGGTGACTTTCCGAGTCCACGTACATACGGATGTTTTCCGATAATTCTCTCCGAATATGTCCGAGAAGAAAAACAAATCTCTATGCCCCAAGCTATCAGGAAAATGACTTCATTCCCCGCACAGCGACTAGGCATACCCGACAGAGGAATATTGCGCGACGGCATGAAGGCAGATATAACCATATTTGATCCTGAAAAAATCAAGGCTCCAGCAACCCGAACGGAACCAAAACAATCATCTCTTGGCATACCCTATGTCATAGTTAATGGTACTCTAGTTATCAATAAAGGCAAGCACACCGGACAATTACCAGGAAGAGCCCTACGTCATGGTAGAGCATCCACTTAAAAACCATATCCCTTAATTTAGCCAAGAAACAGATTTATATCATTGCCGTAAAGTATAAACGATTAACTATTCTGAAACACTCTGGGTTCGTGTGGGGACCATACACCCAGCCAGGTTAATCTGATTGCAAAGGTAAAATGATATGACTCGGGCGTTCCACATCGTGATAAATCGTTTGATGGGCAAGCTCGAATCTCCGCTCTACGCCTAACGGGCCACCGGTGTTTGGATTTACATCGAATCTTGGCCAATTACTACTACTGATATCCAGCCTAATTCTATGCCCTTTTTTAAACACATTTGATGTCGGATACAAGGTGAAAACAAACTCATAAAAGTGTCCTGGAGTCATTAATTCTGCTTTATCCCAACCATTTCTGTACCTCGCTCTAATTATAGAATCTGTAATATTCAAGGAGACACCTTCAGGGAAATCAGAACTTGGAGGATATACATCTATGAGCTTAGCTGTAAAATCGGTGTCTAATGCCGACGACGAAGCCCATAAATGCATTTCCACCGGCCCAGTGACATCCACATCTTTTTCCAGAAGTGTTGTCTGATATGTCAGGACGTCTGCACGCGCGTTTAAAGGTAACTTGTTATTGCTTGGAAAGAACTCTGGGCTACCGCTTTGATCAAATGCGCCTGCTCTCAAAACAGGTTCTGCGGCCGATATTCCACCCCCAATAGTGGGCACTGGATCCTTTGGATCAAAAGTAAAACTAGTTGAATTGTAACCAGTGTCTATTGGTATCTCAGGAGACAAAAACCCGCCGCCGTGTATGTAATAAGCAGTATATCGTGTGCTATCTAAAGGCCAATCAGGTTCGTTGCGCCAGAACCCTCCGTGATCCAGTCTCCCTGGATATTCTGTCTTAACCCCGGGAGAACCAAGAATATTAGCCCGACCAGAGCCACCACCCATTGTAAATATGCGGACGGGGGACCAACTAGAGACTTCAGAATTCATGTCTTTAAGATGTTTATCAAACCAAGCTAATTTAAGATCATTATAATTAATATGCGAGTCTATGCCAAAATCTATATTGCCCGAGTGAGTAACTTCATACTGACCATGCGTCCAAGGACCCATTAGTAAGTGTTGAGGACTACTTTTCATTCTACTCAAAGCCATATAGCTCTCACACGTATTTCTTGCATATGAATCATACCAGCCGCCTAAATACAAAGATGGTACATCCGCGTGTTCATTGTAATATTCTGATATTGCATAGCCACGCTGCTTCCAATAATCACCATACTCACCATGAGTAGCAATATCTATCGCCCAACGTTCGTAGGAGGGTAATTGCCGTAAAACTGTAG
Source organism: uncultured Dehalococcoidia bacterium (assembly GCA_964431885.1). Classification (GTDB taxonomy): domain Bacteria; phylum Chloroflexota; class Dehalococcoidia; order Lucifugimonadales; family CAUZEB01; genus CAUZEB01. Next base: position 6,783 of record CAYSLK010000068.1, read on the forward strand.
TACCTTCTCTGAGCGGGAATTGATTGACAATGTCCGTTATATCCTCCGTAAACGACTTAATTATGGAAGCTTTAAGGGAAGGGTCAGATTCAGCCTCCTTACTAGTAATAGCCATACGAAATGCATATATGAGGAATCGCTGTTCTAGGGCTCCATTTTGCCTCATCGAGCTGTGATAATAATTAGAAGCACCAACAGCTATAATCATCGTGGCCAGACTTGGTGGATTCAGCGTAGCCAAAGCGCTTTGATCACTCCCTGCATAGGAATCCCCCATAGTGCCAACTTTTCCATTACTCCAGGACCTGCTACCCAGCCATTCCACCGTATCGAATCCATCGTTGGCTTCTTTTGCAAAGGCATACCATTCTCCATCAGATCTAAACCTGCCTCTTACATCTTGAATCACACAAACGTAGCCACGCTTGGCAAAATACTTAGCCTTTGTGACAGCCGACGGCGATAACTTATTATAAGGAGTACGTTCTAGAATGACGGGAAACTTACCAGGAGCCAATTCACACTTCATAGCAGGAAAATATATATCAGCTGCAAGTGCCACACCATCTCTCATTTTTACCATGACGTTTGACTGACGTTGCACTTCATACTCTATTAGGGAACCTTCATATTGATTTAACATTTTCATAACATCCTTCATAGCAAATATTCTGCGTTTTGGATTGAATCCTCTCCATCAAGGAATTTGCAAGGCTATTGTTTTAGCTAAATATCCTATATATCACGAATCAATCAAGGAATTCCTTGATTCGGGAATCCCTAAATTGCCTAAATGCTGCATCCGAAGAAGCACATTTCTTTTTAGATTTTACGGCAATCTCTTCAGCTTCTCGCATAACTCTTAAGACATTGCGCCCCAAAATCTGTCCGATGTCTCCATCACTATATCCTCTATTAATCAATTCTGCTGTTAACATAGGGAACTTAGAAGCATCTTCTAAGCCTATAGGAGTCTTGGTGATACCATCGAAATCAGAACCGATGCCAACATTATCGATACCAGCCATGTCAACTATTCGATCAATATGATCGGCAACTTGCATCAATGTCGCCTGCGGAGCAGGATTAGCTTTATCCCACGTTTCCAATTCTTTTTTAATGTTATTCATGTTCAAGTCAGTAAATTTTATATCCGTCTCTATGATCTCATGATCATCTTTCGATAGGCAGCGTAATTTCCGTATTTGATCCTTACGTTGTAAAAAATGATCATAGACCTCTGGTGATATGAAAGATGTGACGAAATTAGCCATTACCACCCCACCGTTTAATGGCATTCTTTTCAGAACATCATCCGGTACATTCCGAGGATGGTCATTTAATGATCGCGCAGAAGAATGGCTGAAGATAACTGGAGCTTGTGCCACATCCAAAGTATCTCGCATTGTATCTGGTGATACATGAGAGAGATCCACCAACATCCCTAACCGATTCATCTCATATACGACTTCTCGGCCGAACTGGCTAAGTCCTCTTGATTGCGGAATATCTGAACATGAATCCGCCCAAGGAACGTTCTTGTCGTGTGTCAAGGTCATATACCTTGCCCCTAGCCTAAACAACATTCTTAATGTAGGGATGGAGCAATCAATGGAATGACCTCCTTCTACCCCTATAAGTGACGCAATTTTACCTTTCTCAAAAATCGATTCAACGTCATCTGCAGTAAGAGCTATATCAAAGCTATCTGGATATTGTTCAACCATTTTATAAACGAAATCTATTTGTTCAATTGTAGCTCGAACATATTCATCGGGATTCAAATCGGTGGACACATAAACCGACCAAAATTGTCCCCCTACTCCTCCCTCTCTGAGTTTAGGAATATCAGCATGGACCCCGGGTTGTAGTGTAGCAATATCGAGAACCGAAAATTGATAGTCAGTTCTTTGACGATATTTCCAGGGCAAATCATTATGACCATCGATTAATGGATTGCTTTTATGGAGGTCTCTTGCCCTTTTTATTAACTCAGGTTTGCACCAATCATTCAACTAATGGCTCCTTATTTATTCTGCATAGTAAGTTACTCTTCATAACATTTTATTTACCAATAAATTTTTGGCTAAAGACAGTTGAATTCCGCCTACCATATTTATCATGTTTTATAAGAAACTTTATTGATGACTGTACTAGATAAGCGGATGTAATATTTGAGAAGTCGTTGCATCTGACTTTATACGCTTCCAATCGTATATCATTGGAATGAGTTTAGAGTCGCTCCACACCGGTAGTTGATCAATGTAATGTTTACTTGCAGGGTGTCCAGAACCTCCAAAAGGTACGATCCATAAGCAATTATTCCAGTCAGCCAAATCAAATATATAACGAGCCACCGACGTTCCTGTCACTTCGAAAGGTTTAAAGGGAGCGTATCCAGCTGCATGAGGTGTATCACCATCACCATGCATTGCAACTGACGGTGGGTCCAGCAGAGAAGCCATTTCCAAAAAATGCTCGGATAACGGATGTCTGGGACGAGTCCTGTGAACCATGCCCCATTTCCAAGAATTGATTTCATCTCCCAATTGGTTTCTCAAATATCTGACTCCCTGTACAAAGGCCTCAGCCAATATAGATTGCCAATCGTCATCATTCGGCAAGAACGATTTGTCACCCTTACTCGCCATAGTAACAAATAAGGCTTCTAGATCTCTACGATGACCCGGAGCTCCGCGTCCAAAAGCAGAAAGGGCCTCCTCGGCTAACTTTTCCCCCATTAAATGCTTAAGTAAAATTTCATGGAGATGTATTCTGAATGCACTAAAGATCGTTGGAGCTACAGTCTCTCTATCCATCGATCCAGACCAATCCATTAATCGCCTCCTAGCTCTAATTGAAAATGTATCTTCTATCTTCATATCTAACAAAAGGGGAAGATAGGTTTGAGCAGGAATCGATATAATTTCAGAATGAATTGACATCATATCTTGAATAGTAGCATCCTTCAATTCTTTAACACGGTCGAGAATACGACGAGCACGATATTCCGGAGCAAAGCTCAATGCTATATAGTAAGGATAGTCAGATTGCACTATCCTATTGTTAGCAGTAACAATATAGCCCGCATCAGGATTACTAAGTCGTGCTAATTCATTAAACGGAATATCTCCCTTCCACTCGAATTCATCAGTCCATCCAGGTACTGGAAGCCATGCATTGGCCATTGACCTTATAGGAACCCTACCCCTATTTAGATATCCTATGTCGCCATTTATATCGGCAAAAACGAAATTGTTACACGGATCTACCCACTTCTCCATAGCCTGGTCAATTTCTTCGGTCGAAGATGAGATCATCATCGGTAGAATGCACTCAGCACCACGATTTAAACCATGTGTTGACGTGTATTTAAACGACAATCCATAGCCTTTTGACGGATCTCCATCAATTACCGGACCATGTTGGGTAATAATCACTTCTAGGTTTTCGGGTTTACCATCTCTTACATTAATTAACTCTCTTTTTATTTCAGCTTTTATCCACTCATCGTTATATTGGTAATATGGCGAATTATCAGGCTGGAATTTTTCTATATAAATATCCTGGTAATCTGAGCCTGCGTGAGTAACACACCAAGCCACATTTGCATTATGACCAAAATGAGGAAATCCTGGATAGCCAGGAAAAGATAAACCTATGACATCAAACTCAGGACAGGAAATATGATTTTGATAATAAACGCTAGGAGTATCAAGTCCTCGGTGTGGATCGCCCGCCATCAAAGGTTTGCCGGATGCCGTATGCTTGCCCGATAATACCCAGCTATTGCTACCAGAATCCGGGTCATCGAATATAGAAAGTCTTGAGCTACGTTTTAAAAAGGCTCTACCATCGGCCATATCTCCTCTAAACTCTGACGACGGGGGTACTATAACTAAATGTCCGGGTTGATATCCTTTTAGCAATGCGGAAGTCCTATCCCCTCCTATCATATCCACTAGATGATCTCTCCACAGCTTACTTTCAAAAACCCCCATCATGATATGACGTACTTTGTAAACCGCCAGAGAATCCCATGGATTCCACATGGACGGGCTCTTATTTAACAGTATGTATTCTACAGGCATTGAATCTTCATTTTTTATATAGGCATTAACGCCGGCTGCATAGGCATCTAGCATGCATTTTGTCTCAGTATTAAGGGCTCGATAATCTTTTCTCACACTATCGTCGATCTGAAAACATCTCATCACTTTATCCTGATCAAGGGCAGATCTACCAATCACCTCTGCCCAACGCCCGTAGGCCCTGTGGCGGTCATAATCCATGTGCCACAACCGATCCTGAGCTGTGACGAACCCTTGTCCGAAAAAAGCATCATAAATTGACTTAGCAATAACATGTGGTATGCCAAAGGAATCACGATAGATTTCAATACTGCTATCTATTCCGTTTAGTAGAAATGATTTAGAAGTATCAGGTAAGGATGACTCAACCTGTTCTTCATTGATAATACTATCCATAGGTCGTACCTCCACTGGGTTCTGTATCATCCTCATCTTTTTTGGAATGATGCAAGTCTAATATTCGTGTCGCAAGCTCGTCCATCAGAACATTAATTATCTAACCCAGACATAGATTATCGAATTAACAAAGTGGATTATTCTATGATAAAGAGTATCGATATTACATGTACCAAAATACATCAAATCCGGAGATTGTAAAAGGACTATCGCTTCAGAAAATCATCACCAATATAGCTCCAGATATAATCTGTGAATCATGATGTGAAATTGAATAGGTTATCTGCATTCTTACCCATAATCCCTTCAACTTGTTCTGAAGGCAGAAATTGAATGCTGTCCGTTACACCTATTAAGGCATTATTATATCCTTCACGGCCACTTACCGGAGGATAGTCGCTTCCCCACATCACTCTATGAGACCCAAAGGCCTCGATCGCAATTTTAATCAAGGGAGAACTATGAGGAAAAACGAGTGTAGAATTTAACACTTTAGGACGTGAGATAATTTCACCCAATCCGCCAATCTTAATATAGGTGTTGGGATATTTGGATAATTCTAATGCCTCGGCAAATATCGAGCAGGAAGACTTAGTGTCAGGCTTAGCACCAGCCATATGTTCAATTATTATATTCATATCTTGATACTGGTCAACCAATCCTTTAAATTCAGATGACGCAAACTCTTCAGTGGTTCCACTGCAACTGATTACTAGTCCTAAATCTGAAGCCTTCTCCCATACTGTGAACTGATTCTTCCCTGGCGAGCGAGATGATGCATCAAGCCTTAGACCTGTTATACCTTGGGTCGACCACTTCTCCAATGTTGCAGGAGCATCAATACAAGATGTATCTATCATTCCTACAACAGAGAATCTTCCCGGGAAACGTTCGGCACATTTAAGAAGATACGTATTATCGTACTGACCTCTATGTTGCACCAACACGGCTCTTTTTACATCACATAGGTCCATTTGACAAATAAGCATTTCTATCGGTTCAAACCAATCAAGTCCAGCATGGCAATGTGTATCTATAACGTCTATGGTATCGTCTCCTACTCTAACCGATGAATCGATCTTTTTGATTGGCACCCACTCGTATTACCGACTACAAGTAGCCCTAGTCTGTACACTACTGGTGTTTGGATAAAATTTCTATAGCTACTTTAGATAAAATCAAACCAGAGTTCAAATTTTATCCCTAGACAACGGTAGGGTTACAGACTGATCTCGTGCAGAAGAAATGTATCCCGCTAATATAATTTCTGTTAATGGCGCTGCTGCTGCTGCGTGCATTATTGGTTCTCGATCAGTATTTATACAATCAATAAATACATTCACATCATTATGCATAACCATACTATCGTCATTTAAAAGAACCCAACGGTTCTTTGGCATAGTGTCAACCTCAGCGTTAGTAGAGGCCCACATTCCCATTGGATCTAAAGGATGAATTCTAGGCGACGTGAAATCTGTTTCCTCGTTATAGATTTCTACTCTTGGTCTTGATCCATCTACAACAAGAGTCCCTTTACTACCTATAACAAATACTCTCATTGGACCGCCCCGGGGATGACTCATCCATCCAATCCGACCACT
>CAYSLK010000069.1:0-3866 GCA_964431885.1 uncultured Dehalococcoidia bacterium
GGGGAGCGTTTCATACGTAGCGGGAGCGACTGCTATTTGGGCGCTACGAATAGCTCAAACGAGATTGAATGGGATATCACGGATTGCGACCCCTGGGAGATTTATATGTTGTTTTCATCAGAACTACACACTCTGATGGACGTCAATTTAGAATCTGAGTCGATGGATATAGAAAAAGGATCTGATGGAAGCGAAGTTTATTACATTGATACCGGATTATCTGACTTGGTGTCTTCTTTCGAAAATGCTTTTTTTATCGAATCATTTTTGGGAGAGTTTTTGGCACCTGAATTAGCTGATAAATACCGACTACAATATTGGATAGACGTTAACACATCCAGATTATTAAAACTCGTTCTGGTAGCCCGTCTCTCCTCCACTAATATTCTGGGTGAAAACAATCAACAAGTGGATATTGTTGTTAGGTTCTCATTTGATGCATTTAATCAAGCCATTGAACCAATAACTGCACCTCTAACCGCACCTCCCATAGCAACACCCGCTCCGCTAGCGACGGCCATACCGGAAGTTCTCAGTTTAGTCCACCGCGATGATCAGGAATACACTGGATATTACTTCAGGGAATCAGATTATAATGGTAGTCCGGTATGGGCCAATAGAGATTGCTCAACTGGCGTTGATTCTAGCTGTTACATTTTCAAATTGAACACTCCTATAGATGAATGGGTTTTGCTGCCATTCTCACCATCTGACGACACAAGCTTCATTTTTATGATGGCTAATTCAATAATGGAAGGGACCTGGCCATGGGATAGCCGACTTCAACCCAACGTGATGTCAATTATGATAGCGGATCCAAACATTGAACGACCTGCACCAAAACCTGAGACAGCGCCAACTCTCAACTTAGCATGTCACGTAGATGAGCTCCCCAATATAACCCCTCAAATAATCACCCCGGGGGGATTTATCACCACTGACTCCCCGCTTCCTAACGTGGAATGCGTTCATGTTTATTCTTTTGAAGCACTAGAAGGCGTTCATTACGCTATCTACACAAATCTTTACGAAGAATGGCCGAATAAGACAACTATGCAAGATAGCATAATGTATCTGTACGACCAATCTTTTACATACCTGGACTCGAACGATGATCATGGTGCCGTGGGCCTCGGCTCCTATATTAATTTTAAAGCAGAATATTCCGGGACATACTACATACTGATAGGGTACGTAGAACCAGAAGAAAACAATGGAACCTATCAAATTGTTCTGGAATTGGCTGGTAATAAAGCCATTATCATCGAGCGAGAAGAAACCGGCGATCCTGTATTAAATCTCTACCAGTCCGAACTTCAAGGCCCTTTTTACAGAGAAGGTAATGCCACTTTATGGATTAAGGATTCTTCTTTTGTAAAAATTCCAACCTCCTCTATAAGGGGCCCTAAGCTATCACCAGGTGGTTCAAAGATTGCGTTCGCCTCGGATAAAGACGGTAATTTCGAAATATATGTTATGGATGTTACAGGCCTTAACGAGGTACGCCTGACAGATAACTCTGGCGTAGACAATACGCCTTCATGGCATCCAGACGGATCGAAATTAATATTCAGCTCCGAAAGAAATGGGAATCGTAATATATTCAGTATTGATGCAGATGGTTCAAACTTGGAGGAATTAATTTACTTCCAAAACTCTGATTTATACAGCCCTCAATGGTCACCAAACGGCAACATCATTTCGTTTATTGCTGTGAATAAAGAAACCCAGGTTATGGACCTATTTCTCAAGCCTCTTAGTGTAGGTCCTGACTTCATAAACTTGACAGATACAGGCAATAGGATCAGTCCCAGTAATATGAGTTGGTCTCCCGACGGAAGAAAATTAGTTTTCGCGTCAGACCCAGATTCAACAGACGAATTCGACTTAAATCAATACGAAATTTACACAATAGGCTTCGACGGGTTCGATCTAACCCGATTAACGGATAATGACAAAATTGACTATAGACCTCAGTGGTCTGCAGACGGGGATTATATTTACTTTATCTCGGGTACTGTAGAAACACTACCTAAACTATATTATATGAACCCTGACGGATCTAATATCAAAAGACTCACAACATCTGGTGATGATATAGCGGAAATAAATTTTCACATTCAATAATCAGGAACTGATGTCGGTTTTATATCGGCATCAACTTTTGTGAGATTCCAAAAACCTGTCCTGTTCCAGCAACCCAGGATAACGGCATTCCTTTTTTGTCCCAAATAATGTATATCTCCGTCTCGCAAAACAGTCGTATAAATAATCACGGATTTTCCCGGGTATAAGGTTTAGTAACAATGCTATCTTGAATATGCCACCCATGTCTGAGGCTATCGCTATTATGGCGTTAGATTTGGTTTTTAGTTTTCCATCTTTGAGATAAACAACACTTCCCAAAGGGTCATGAGATTTATATTGATGTAATTTAAGAATTGCCATGGAAACTTCAGATTGTAACGTGGCAAAATAGAATTTCCTGTTAATATCTTTATTTAAAACAATATCGACCAGGCTATTACAGGCAACACAGTAACCATCAAAAAATATTACTCGACCTGGTAGTTTAGTATGGCTGATAGTTTTCATTGAACGATACTTCTATTTAGAGGCCATTACAGAATTCATAACTTCGCCTTAAGTTGTTGAACACCCTGCCTGGAGTCTATTCGGTGACCTCTACAGGAACGGTACTAAAGGTGTTAACAGTGTCACTTCCTAACTGTCCATAAGTATTGTCGCCCCAGCATTTTATTCGTCCTAATTGAGTAACTGCACAGGTATGGTTTTCCCCACACACCAGGCTCACGACACCAGTAGAAAGACCGTTAACATCCGTAGGAGCATATGCAAATTCTATGCTGCCATTTCCAAGCTGGCCTCTCCCATTATATCCCCAGCATTTAACCCCACCTTCAACGGTTAAGGCACAGGTATGTTGACCTCCGGCAGCTACTGATGTCACACCACTCGTTAGCCCAGAGGCATAAATTGGTGCGAATTGATCGCCTTCTGAGTTACCGCCTAGTTGACGCCAGTTATTGGAGCCCCAGCAGGCAACTCCTCCAGCAATTGTCACAGCACATGTATGATATCCACCAGCGGAAATAGCCGATACACCACTCGTTAAACCAGTTACATCAACTGGAGTTAATCTCCACGTATTTGTGGAATTATTATTCGCTACGCCTAACTGACCAAAAGTGTTGAAGCCCCAGCACTTAACACCTCCACTGTTAGTTAAAGCACATGTATGCAGGCCTCCGGCAGATATAGCCGTTACACCGCTGTATAAATTAGTTACATCTACGGCTGTAACCTGATTTCCTATATCACTTACTCCCACTTGACGCCAATTATTCATGCCCCAGCACACAACACCACCCCGGTCTATTAAAGCGCAACTGTGATTAGAGCCTAATGACATAGAAAGTACACCGGTAGTAAGACTGGTCACATCCGCAGGAGTCGGTCGATCTGTAGTTATACCATCTCCCAATTGACCATACTTATTGTACCCCCAGCACTTGATACCGTTAGGTTGTGTCAATACACAACTATGACTATCACCTGTTGATATAGTCTGAACATTCTGAATAATACCAGCCACACTTACAGGGCGGGATCGGTTTGATGTAGTCCCATCTCCTAAATTACCATTCTCATTGTTTCCCCAGCATTTTGCCTCATAATCCGAAGTGACAGCACATGTGTGGGTTCGTCCTAAAGCCAGACCATCACTGGACCAGGCAGGGACGGGTGGCGGCGGTGGAGTAGGTATGGGTGTCGCAGTTGGGATTGGTATCGGTGTTGGAGTAGGTATCGCTGTTGGAGCCGGTACGGGTGTTGGTGTAGCTGTT
>CAYSLK010000070.1:0-3030 GCA_964431885.1 uncultured Dehalococcoidia bacterium
TTCGCTATATCAACTGCAATTATGATGGCAGAATCTGCTTCTTTGCACATAGAGAATCTGCGCAACAATGCTGAAGATATAGGAGATGATGTACGATCACGATTGGAGCTTGGAACTCTAATGCCGGCTTTGGATTACATAAAATCGCAACGATCTCGCACTTCTTTCAATAGGCAATTAGACAGAGCATTCAGTGACGTAGATGTTATACTGGCTCCATCAACGCCTATCGGCGCTCCTTTTTTCAGTCAAAGCACGGTGATTATTATTGGTAATGATGTATCTACACTGTTCCTTCTTCCACGTTTGACTAGACCTTTCAATATTTCCGGTTCACCTACTATTTCTGTACCTTGTGGATTTACTTCGTCAGGTATGCCAATTGGTGTTCAACTAGCGTGACGAATATTTGATGAACCTACAGTTTTAAATGTTGCCTATCTATACGAACAAGCAACACAATGGCATACTATGCGCCCCAAGTTGTAAAATAGACTGGTCTAATAAATGTAATTGGAGATTTACGTATTGACTTACCGAGATTGCGAGAGTGCACTTTCTCTTTATGATGCGGCACGAGCCATGGGCGTATCCTTCACGGATGAAACAATACCACAAGAAAAATTTGTTAAGGCTAACGGTATTGACTTTCACTATTTAGAATGGGGAAATAAAGACAAACCTTCGATTTTGCTTCTGCATGGATTCGCTCAAACTTGTCATTCTTGGGACTTTGTTGCCTTATCTTTGTCAGATAAATTCCGAGTGATAGCATTGGATCAGCGGGGCCATGGTGATACTTCATGGGACATTGACGGAGACTACTCCCCTTATAAATATCAAAAAGATCTAAGATCAGTCATAGATCATTTGGGATTAGATAATTTAATTCTAATCGGTTTGTCGATGGGTGGGAGAAATGCATTCACATTTGCGGCAGAAAACAAGAATCTTGTTAAGAGTCTGGTAATTGTAGATGCCGCTCCTCAAAATCAGAAGCTTGGTTCTGAAAATATACGCCGTTTTGTGCAGCAAGAAGACGAGTTGGATTCGATCGAAAATTTTGTAGCACGTGTAATGGAATATAATCCACGCCGGTCACCGAAACAAATCAGAGGTAGTATACGTCATAACTTGAAGCAACTCCCGAACGGTAAGTGGACATGGAAGTACGACAAGGTATTAAGATCAGGGGATGCAATATTAAATCACAACCGCGCGTATCGTGATAAATTGTGGTCCCATGCAGATTCTCTTGATATACCAACATTGATTGTGAGAGGTTCTGCAAGTGATGTTATATCCATGGAAACTGCAGAAGAACTACACAAGAGAATCATTAAAAGCCAATTGGTCACTATAGAAGATGCGGGTCATCTGGTAGTTGGGGATAATCCGGCTGGTTTTTGCGAAGCCGTTAAAGAATTCTTATCAGATATTAATTAGCATGTAGTACGATAATGGTTAGCAATTATAAGAGGCTAACCTAAGGCCCTAGAGAGAATCAGTGACGATCTCTTAGATATTTACTTGAATATCATTGCGGTTGGCCAGCTGTGGTGATACAATTTATGGCAATAGTTTTAAATATTAAAAAATTGAAATGGAACCAGGGAGCCTTTGTTGGATAAGCCTGTTAAAGAATCGATTGTCAGGGAATACCAGATTCAGGAAAAAGATTCTGGATCTACTGAGGTGCAAGTGGCTATTCTCACGGCTCGCATCAACAGTTTGACTCAACATCTTCGGATTCACAAACATGATGAATCTACTCGCCGAGGTCTTTTGAAAATGGTGGGGCGTCGACGTAGACTGCTTCAGTACCTTAATAAAGAAGACGTAGGCCGATACCGCTCCATTATAGGTAAGCTTGGTTTAAGAAGATAGCTCCATTCAAATGGAGCTATTTTTACGTTCATTATCTATTGGGTTCCCCATAGGAGGTTTTCTTATATATGTTTTCTAATTTTGAACGCGAGATCGAGACCATCCCATTAAGTATGGAAAGTGGTAAGCTGGCTCTTCAGGCAAATGGATCAGTCTTGATTCGTTATCGTGATTGTGTTTTTCTGGTTACTGCGACTATGTCCAAACCTAGGGAAGGTATAGATTTCTTTCCACTCACTATGGAAGTAGAGGAAAGACTCTATTCGAGAGGTAAAATTCCTGGAAATTTCTTTAGGAGAGAAGGACGTCCTAGTAGTCACGGTATATTAATTGCGAGGTTAGCAGATAGACCGATCCGTCCACTTTTCCCAAAGGGTTTTCGTAATGAAGTTCAAATAATAATAACACCTCTTTCTATAGATGAAGAGACACCAATAGAGATATTTGGAATAATAGGTGCATCGGCTGCTCTTTCTATATCTGATATTCCCTTCAATGGTCCTGTCGGTGCCACGCGCATGGGTTATGTCGATGATAAATTAGTCGTAAATCCCACATACGCTCAATTGGAAAATAGTGAGCTCGATATCATTGTTGCTGGGACCAGGCAAGGTGTCACAATGATAGAAGCAGGAGCCAATAATCAATCTGAAGACCTTGTATTGAAAGCCATAGAGAGAGCGCAAGAAGTCAACCTTGAAATTATTGCGTTACAAGAAGAAATAACAAACTCTATTGGTAAATTGAAGGTAGGCTTCGAATCCCAAAGTTATCCTGCCGAACTCGATGATAAGCTTGATGCGCTATTAAATGGACGGTTATCCCCTATATTGAAATCAGCAGAAAGTAAAGCCCAACAGTCGACAGATATAGATAAACTAAAAAATGAAGTACTGGATCATTTGAATGAGGAATACGAAGAGAATGACTTAAAAGATGCGTTCGAACACCAATTAGAGAAAACTTTTAAAAGAAATATCCTTAGTGGAAGCGAACGTCCCGATGGCAGGAATGTTAAAGAGATTAGACAAATCTCTTCTGAGGTCGCCTTGTTGCCGCGAGCACATGGGACAGGACTCTTTAATAGAGGTGAAACACAAATATTGGGTGTAGCGACTCTTGGTTCATTGGGTAATGCTCAGG
>CAYSLK010000071.1:0-11606 GCA_964431885.1 uncultured Dehalococcoidia bacterium
TTGGGACTTGGAGTATTGATCAAGATTTAAATTCATTTGAACGGGACCTTAGAGAATTACCGAAATCAGAAAATAGGTTTAGAATAGAACATTTTAGTTTGCAAACATTGGACCAAATACGGAGAACTAAATCTTTGGGAGTAATCCCCGTTGTTCAGCCTCCTTTTGTCTATACTAATGGGGAAATTTCCAGGGAGAGAGCTAGAATAATGGGAGGCGACGTGCGGCTTTTCCCATTCAAGACAATGCTTTCCGAAGGCTTGGCACTCTCGGCAAGTTCAGATAGCCCTTGTGCCCCACCAGAACCTATGATAGGCCTCCACGCGATTGTTAATCGAAATACACGAGATGGTACAGAGCCATTGGCTTTGGAAGAGGCGGTAACACCTATGGAAGGGCTTCAAATGTATACGATTAATGCAGCATATGCGATGTCGCGTGAGAATGAGATAGGTTCGTTGGAGGTGGGGAAGAGAGCTGATATGGTGGTGTTAAGTCATGATCCGACTGTAGTCTCAAAGGATTTCATACGAGATATCAATATCGATCAAACATTCGTTGACGGACGGCTTATGTATGAGCGATAGATAAATATCAGGAGCAGTTGTCATAGAAATCTAGCCGTTATGGGGTTACAATTTATGGGTACCAGCTTCATCCTTGGTAAATACGCATTTGGTTATTAAATGTAACAACCATTGACATAATATCTATACGGGACAACGATATTAGTTGGAAGAGGGATTTATCCTGTTCTGAATCGTTGTACGGATGAAGGATGTCGGTATATGATATTCGCTCTTCTTCTAAGGTCCAGCGATGTAATTTACAAATATTATGAGGTGGCCTGACATGTTCAAATCTGTTAACGCGAAGATTGATTTTCCTGCATTGGAACAGGAAATGCTTTCACTGTGGGTTGACCAGGACATCATGGCAGAATACTTGTATCGTAACGAAAAGTCAGAAAAACGTTTCTCTTTTATTGATGGTCCTATAACAGCTAATAACCCTATGGGTGTTCACCATGCTTGGGGGCGATCTTATAAAGATCTTTTTCAGCGATTCAAGACTATGCAAGGGTATAAACAGCGATATCAGAACGGCTTTGATGGTCAGGGTTTATGGATAGAGGTTGAAGTGGAGAAAGAGCTAGGATTCAAGTCGAAACGTGACATAGAAGCCTTCGGCATCGGTAAATTCGTCGAGTTATGTAAGGAAAGAGTACTAAAATTCTCAGATATTATAACGAAGCAATCCATTAGATTGGCTCATTGGGCACACTGGAATAATTCTTACCACACGATGTCGGATGAAAACAACTACACTATTTGGTTATTTCTTAAAAAATGCCATGATGAAGGTTGGCTGTATGAAGGACGAGATGTCATGCCTTGGTGCCCTAGGTGCGGTACGGGCCTGTCACAACACGAAATTGTTACAGAAGGATATAAAGACATTGTACATCCAGGACTGTATGTTAAATTTCCTTTGATCGAATTACCTAACAGGTCAAAATCAGAAGAAGATGAATCTCAATTAGAATCACTATTAATATGGACTACGACGCCTTGGACTTTGTCCTCCAATGTTGCTGCTGCTGTCAATCCAGATAAAACATACTTAAGAGTCAAAGCAAACGGTGAGATACTATATTTAATGAAGGAGCGACTTACTGTTCTTAATGGAGATTACGATGTACTGGAAGAAATCAGAGGGAAGGACTTAATTGGTCTTCGTTACAAAGGTCCCTTTGATGAATTACCTATACAGAAAGAAGTGGAGCATAAAGTAATTCCTTCGGAAGAGGTTAATGAATCTGAGGGAACCGGTGTTGTGCATACGGCACCAGGAGCCGGACAAGAAGATTTTACTTTAGGCCAAGAATTTGATCTAACGGCTATCGCTCCATTAGATGAATATGGAGACTTTGTAGAAGGATTCGATTGGCTCACAGGTATGAATGTTTATGATGTTAACGAACATATCTATAATAGCCTTAAACAAAAAGGCATATTCTACAAGTTAGAGGAATACTCCCATCGCTATCCGGTTTGCTGGAGATGTGATTCTGAGTTGGTTTTTAGATTGGTCGATGAGTGGTTTATTTCTATGAATCGACTACGACATCAGATCGCTGATATAACAAGAAAGATACGATGGATCCCAGCTTTTGGCATGGAACGAGAGTTAGATTGGCTCCGTAATATGAGTGATTGGATGATATCTAAGAAACGATATTGGGGCCTAGCCCTGCCTATATACAAATGTCAATGTGGTTGGTTTGACGTGATAGGAAGTGAAGGAGAATTACAAGAACGATCAATCAAGGGTTGGAATGATTACGTAGGACATTCTCCTCACCGTCCGTGGATTGATGTTGTTAAGATACGTTGCGAAAAATGCGGTGAACCAGTGTCACGTATAAAGGACGTTGGTACTCCGTGGTTAGATGCAGGTATCGTGCCTTTTTCAACGATAAATTATCGCGGTGACAAAAATGCATGGAAAGAATGGTTCCCCGCTGATTGGATTTCTGAAAGTTTCCCTGGCCAATTTAGGAACTGGTTTTATTCGCTTTTGACCATGAGTACTGTTATGGAAGGGACGGAACCTTTTCGCACGGTCTTTAGCTACGCTTTGATGAAGGACGAAAATGGCGAAGAGATGCATAAAAGTAAAGGCAACGCTATATGGTTCGAGGACGCAGCTGATGTAATGGGTGTGGATGCCATGCGCTGGCTATATGCACGCCATAATCCAGCTGCTAACTTAAATTTTGGATACGGTGCCGCTGATGAAGTTCGTAGGCGATTTATTATTCCACTATGGAATGTTTATTCCTTTTTCGTTACTTATGCCAATATCGACAACTATGATCCCTCGACCACAGGGCCAGCTATGGAAACGAGATCTGAACTTGATCAATGGATAATATCCGAACTAAATAACTTGGTCACTCAAATGACCGCGGCGCTGGAAAATTACGAACCTGACCGCGCAACACGCATGGCGGAGGATTTTGTAGGATATCTTTCTAATTGGTATGTTAGACGAAGTAGGCGTCGATTCTGGAAAAGTGGCGTCATCAATAGCGACGCTGACGTGGATACCGATAAACTTTCTGCTTATTCCACTCTTTACGAATGCCTTATAAAACTAACCAGTTTGTTGGCTCCTATCATGCCGTTCGTTACCGAATCCATGTATCAAAACCTTTCCATGCCACTGGCAGATTCCTCTAAGAGTGTTCATTTGACGTCATATCCCTTACCTGATAAGTCTCTTGTAGATGAAAATCTCTCAACTGCAACTCGTCTAGCTATGCGGCTGTCTAGCATGGGCAGAGCAGCTCGTAGTAAGGCAGGATTAAAAGTTAGACAGCCATTACAAAAAGTAATTATAAAGCTGGATACGGCCAGTGAGAATTCATTATTAGACCATATATCTTCTCAAATCAGAGACGAACTTAATGTAAAGGATATAGTTTCGATTTCAGATGAGTTCGAGGTATTGGATTTTCAAATACTTCCTAACATGTCTTTGATCGGCCCAAAATACGGGAAAAATTCAGCAGACGTGAAGTCTCTTATTGAGGATGCAGATCCCAGAGAAATATATAATCATATAGCCAACGGAAAAGATCTAGAAATGGGCCCATATAAAGTAGAATCCTCCGAGCTTAACGTAATTCGTTCAAGTAGAGATGGATTTTCTGTCGTTAGTGACGGGGGTTATATTGTAGCAATATCGACTGTTATCGACCGTACGTTAGCTCTAGAGGGCAAGGCAAGAGAGCTCGTACACAGAGTTCAAAACATGAGAAGATCTGCAGATTTCAATATAGAGGATCGAATAACTTTATATTACGATGGGAATTCAGATTTGGATGAAATGATAGTCTCTTTTGGGAACTACATAATGCAAGAGACTCTATCTGAGATTGTCTTGAAAGGAGGACCACCTCCAGGATCATATATAGAGACAGTGGATATAGATGGCTCTGAGATAACGATAGGCGTACTTAAGGTCTAGGAGACACTGTTCTTCGATCAACTCTCAGAGATATCAGTCTGGTTTTCAAACCCGTAGTTGGATGTACTTGGCAGCCCATTAAGCAATAGCTCTCTCTAAGATCCTAATTCTGGTTTCTAACACATTAATTAAATGCGGAATTATCGACAGGACAAACACAGTGTAAAGTGTCGGTTTAGGTTTCTTGTCGTCTTCTATAGGTTCAGCTTTTAGAGGTAACAAAAGTTACAGAGCTTCGACAATATTTCCACAGGCTTTTTTCACCAGTCTCAATTGCTCGATAATCGTCGGAACAGGTATCGGCTTTGATCTCTTTCCTCTTTAACGCTTCCTTGTAGATTCTTTGATGGTTGATTAGTCATTATTCTCTTCCCTTTCCTAATATGGTTAATAGGAACAAGAAAAGATTAATAAAAGCTAAATATAATGAGAGAGCACCCACGATACCAACGCGACTCACGGCCTGTGGGTCACCTTGTGATAATGCTTGGAATGTCAAACCCTTAATTTGCTTCGAATGGTATAAAGTGAGACCCATGAAAATTATCACCCCCGCAAAAGATACTAGCCACTCTATACCGGAACTTTGAAGAAATAAATTAGCAAGTGATGCAATAATAAGTCCAAATAGTGAAACAAGGAGTATTGGTCCTAACTTCGTGAGATCTTTTTTGGTTGTCAAGCCTACAATAGACATCGCAGTAAAAAGTGCAGTCGTGATCCCAAAAGCGAGTCCAATTGTTCCTAGATTGTAAACCAAAAACACCGATGAAAGCGTTACACCCATCAAAGCAGAATATAGGAAAAACAGTCCTAAGGCTTTTTGAGGGTTCAATTTGTTTATACGGGAAGATATAAAGATAACTAGGCCTATTTGAACTAAAAATAAACTCAAAAAGATGATTGGATTTGCAAGTATAAGATAGGCTACATTGTCTGTCTGTGCTATGAATGTCGCGACTATTGCGGTGATGAATAAACCACCTGCCATCCACATGTAAACTCTGCACATCGCGTCGATAAAGGCGTTTACTAGACTTTCGCTAGTATTAGTCACCATTTCACTTTTCTCGAATCTGTAAACCATTCCGTACTCCTGCTAGATTTTTATCTAGGTAACGTAAATGTATATGATATCAAATTTATTCATAAAGATGGATTACAGAGATCAATGAACAGGTTCATAATCAAAATCTGTCAATCAGGAATGTGTCAAGATGAGAACTGTCTCCGGATTGAATATATTTGGCCATCATTTCACCCGTAGAAGGGGCTAACATAACACCGGCCCAGTCGTGTCCTGAAGCTATACTAATGCCGGACCAACCTGGTATAGGTCCTAATACTGGTATGTTGTCAGGAGAGCCAGGCCTGACGCCCGCAAAAGAGTCGACGAAAATAGCGTCACACAGCCCTGGGAATATATGATGTGTATTTAACAATACCTCGGTAATCGCGTCTACTGTTATGTTACTGTCAAATTTACTTTCTTCGCGTGTGGCTCCGATTAAAATGTCTCCGTTCGCTTGAGGTATGCTGGTTCCCTTAAAGCTATGAACAACTGAATTGAGAATGAAGCCGGACTTTTTTATGGTAAACCGCTGACCTTTAACGGGCCTAATAGGCAATGATCCTGGAATCCAACGGTTGGTAAGTCCAGTCCATGGGCCTGTCGCTAGGATAGTGTGATCCGTATAGAAACAACCCTTAGCTGTGCGGACACCGGTGACTTTTTGTTTATTAATTAGAAGTTCGGTGACCCCTACTCCTTCGAAAAATACTGCACCCAATTTTGCTGCCGCATGCACTAGGCTATTAACTAGGCACTTCCCTGTGATATGTCCCTCCGTTGGAGAAAATACCCCACCAAGTATACGAGGGGTTATTTCGGGTTCTTGATCTATAATTTCGGATGGATTTAACCATTCCACGCCCATATTCAATGATCTTTGCCATACTAGGTCCGACGTTAATATATCTACTTCTTCTGTGTTTAGCGCCAATTTAAGAACACCAGACTGGTGGAATTCGGGGTTCGTTCCAAAATCCAACAATTCAGAAACTAAATCAGGGTAGGCAAGTAAACTACTGATACCCATGTCAAAAAGGTCTTTGTTGGTATGGTCAACATGCCAAAGAGGAGTTATCATGCCAGCTGTTGCACCGGAGGCACCTGATGCGAACTGCCTTTCCTCGAAAACGATACTCTTAACACCGTTTTTCGCGAGGTAATAAGCTATTGAACACCCTATTACCCCACCTCCGACTATTATTACATCAGAAGTGCTCTTAAACATGCTAGGAACTCCAAAATGTCTCTAATAATACCGCTGTTAGCTAGTGAGATATTGGCGTCTAATTGTTCCTTAACTGTGGAAATAGTACCACTTCTCTTATAGAGTGGTTATCCGTCAAAAGCATTGTTAAACGATCTATACCTATACCTAGCCCGCCTGTTGGAGGCATGCCATGCTCTATGGCAACAAGGAAATCCTCATCTAGACGGTCGGTTTCTTCGCCCTCAAAGGTCTCTCGTAGTTGTTCTTGCTGCTCGAATCGCTCTCTTTGGTCTATTGGGTCATTAAGCTCGGTGAAAGCGTTACATATCTCCATTTTTGCAATGAATCCTTCGAATCGTTCGACCAATCGAGGATCGTCGTCCTTTCTTTTGGCTAAAGGCGACATTGCCACAGGATAATCTATTAGGAAACATGGTTGTACCAAATTAGGTTCTACTTTGTCAGAGATTAGCTTGTCTAACAGGCCTCCCCAACTTAATTGATTGGTTACATTTACTCCTACTAGATTCATGGCGTCACGAAGAGAGTCAACGTCTGGGTAGTCAAAGAAGTCGATACCGCTATATTTCTTTACCTGATCACGCAAATGTAACCTAGGCCAGGGAGGAGAAAAATCAATCTCTTCCCCTGTGAATGTAACTGAACCTGAATGCCTAACATTTAGTGAGACACTATGGACTAATTCTTCCACCATCTGCATTACATCATTGTAGTCAATAAAGGATTCGTAACTTTCCATTGTAGTAAATTCTGGATTGTGTCTTAAATCCACACCTTCATTACGGAAAACTTTACCAATTTCATATACTTTTTCTATCCCACCAACTATCAGTCGTTTTAGATATAATTCGGTTGCTATTCTGAGATAAAGATTGCGATTTAGAGCGTTATGGTGTGTTACAAATGGGTGTGCCATAGCACCTGCTGCAACAGGGACCAAAGTTGGTGTTTCAACCTCTATAAACCCACGGTCATCCATGAAATTTCTGATAGACTTAATTATTAGACTTCTCATTACAGCTGTCTTTTTCGCATCGGGGTTAGATATTAAGTCAAGATATTTCTGGCGATATCTAAGTTCGACGTCTTTCAGGCCATGCCATTTTTCTGGTAGTGGGCGTAAGGACTTGCATAACACTTCGAATTCTATGACTTCTAGAGTGATTTCGCGAGTCCTAGTTCGGAAAATTGGTCCTTCGACTCCAATCCAGTCCCCGATGTCCAAATCATTTAATATGTCATAATTTTCTTTAATAGTGTTGCGACGAAACAGGATTTGAAGGCGTCCAAACCCATCTAAGAGGTCCATAAAGGTTGCATTACCCATACCACGAAAAGATATAATGCGACCGGCGACCCTAAGACGATCTGGACTACTCTCTGTTTCATTTTCGCTTTCACGGTTCTTGAAGAGTCTTACAGCCTGTTCTGTCGTGTGGGTTCTATCATATCGTTTCGGATATGGGTCAATTCCCTTTTCTTTGAGCCGGGTTAGTTTTTCTAAGCGTGCTCTCACGAGTTCGCTGGTATTTTCTAGCATGTGACTCAGATTCCCTCCGATATCAAGAAGTTACTTGTCTGAGCTAACTTTACTGTTGCATGGGATGACGTTTAGGTTCATATGTATCAAAAACAGTTAAAGTCTTCGATTGGCTATCTATATTGAGGACAAGACTTAAACCGTATGGTGACCACTACTAATCGTGTAAAAATTGAAAAGACTGAAAGCACGATGAGCAAGCACGGTAGCACTTTCAGCCTAGCAGATAACATTCTAGACTCTAGGGGAATATTTGTAAACTGAATAAAAGAGAGTATTGTTCTCATTTGAATACATGAATAAGAACCTTACTAATTACATAACCAATATATAGGATAATTTACAGCGTTAACGACGGGATATTGTATACATTTATCTAAATGAAGCTTGCAGAAAAGAGCCCACAAATCTCCTTTAACCATGCGGTTTATAATGCTAGCATTTTCGTACATAACACTGTACAACCAGAGCTGCCTGGATACGGTGTATACCTGAGTAGTAGTCTAAGAGAAAATGAGTATTAGAATAACAGGAGGTACGCACAGGAATCGCCAAATTCCGCTGTCTAGGCATTCCGGTTTGAGACCAACGTCAGAAAAAGTGCGTGGGGCTATCTTTTCCATACTGGGTTTATCGGCGATCGAGGGATCAAGAATCTTGGATCTGTACGCCGGTACCGGAGCTTTAGGGATAGAAGCTCTAAGTAGGGGAGCACTCTGGGTAGATTTCGTGGAGTCGAATCGGAGGCGAAGCTCACAAATTTATGCAAACTTGAAAAGATTGTCGTTGGAAGATAAAGGTAGGGTGTACACCTTGAAGGCAGAGAAGGCACTTACACAACTTTCTACTGGTTATGATGTTGTTTTTGCCGATCCGCCTTATAGCTTTTTAGATGTTTGGGTTGATGTTATGGGTGGGCTTTGGAGAAATGGACTGTTAAAAGATGAAGGGATGATAGTTACAGAACACAGGTTTGATACTGTCTTACATGCAGAATACGATGGTTTATGTCGTAAGATGACTCGCCGATATGGAGATACAGCCGTGTCGATATTTGTATTAGGACCAGCCAATGGTTAGAGCCATTTATCCCGGTAGCTTCGACCCTGTCCATAATGGTCATGTGGATATAACTACAAGAGTGTCGAAGCTTTTTGATGAGATCATTGTTGGGGTATATGATGTTCCGCCAAAGACTTTGATGTTTGATACACACGAAAGAGTTGACCTATTCGAACAGTCGATACGACACTTGAGTAACGTTAAAGTAAGGTCGTTTAGTGGTTTGGCTGTAGATTTCGCTAGAGAGGTGGATGCTCAGTTCATTGTGAGAGGTTTGAGAGCTGGTTTCGATTTTGAATCAGAATTTGAAATGGCACTTATGTGGAGGAATTTAGACCCGGAAATAGATGTGGTTTGTATGATGAGCTCTTTAGAATATCAGTTTATACATTCAAGTCGTATCAAGGAAGTTGCGTTATTGGGTGGTCGAGTTGAAGGCTTGGTGCCTGACCAAATTGTAAGGGCACTAAATAAAAAATTCAAATAACTTTGGTCAAATAATTCATGAAGTAAGGAGGTAGCAAAATTAATACTGAAGAAATTATACGAGAATTGAGGTTAATAGCCAGTTCCGGTTCGAAGGTGCCTGGGTTAAGGAAAAAAGTGATGGTGGATATTGATGAGCTTACTAACCTAAGCGATCAACTTGAGGGAGGTATGCCACAATCCATTCAAGAGGCCGATGAAATTCTTAGGCAAAAAGAAAGTATATTGAGTCTTGCTCATATGGAAGCACAGAGAATAAAGTCCGTTTCAGAAAGAGAAGTGTCAGAAATGACATTGGCTGCCAAATTAGAGAGAGAGACTAAAATTGGAGACTCTGAGATATTGAAGGCGGCTACGGAAGAAGGTGAAGGATTGAAAGAGGGTGCGATGAGCGAAGCCCAGAGCATAGTAAAAGATGCTCAGAGGAAGGCTTATCGTATTATTAATGATGCAGAAGCCTCTGCGATGACTCGTAGGGATGGGGCAGATCAGTACTCGAGAGAGGTTCTTTTTAATTTAGAAGAGCAACTTTCTGAGTCATTGGGTCAAGTTCGTAGAGGAATAGATGCCCTAAGATCCGGTATTGATGACAAAATCTTAGAAAATGGCAACAATAAAATACCAGCGGGTTAAAACAGGGTTTTTGAATTATTTAAAGTAGCATGTTCCGTGGTCTGTTGAAAAACCTCTGTTCCTTTATGTGTTTGAGGGAATACCTATAGAGTTCAGGTAGTCGTGTAGATCGGCTAGGGCCGCGCTGTGCTCTTCCATGGCGAACCCGTCAACGGTGTTTTCGTTTTTGGAGGTCGTACCGTCCACGGCACCTAGGCTGACCATTCGTGTTAGTAGTAACTGCTCCTCTTCAATTGTTGGCAAAAGGTTTAATCTTTTTAGCTTCGACAATGAGGCAACCAATCCATAACCTCCCCAATTGGAAACACTACTAATGACGAGATTTTTAACAGTCGTGGTACACGGAGCGTCGACCAGCGAGGCAATATTGGCAACTTCGGTCGATAAATTACCCATACCAATTTCATTACCTCCATCACCTATGCCGATGGTCTTTGAGTGTTGAGTAAAAAGGTAGTCGGTTTTTGCGTTGAATTCAGTCATGTCTAATCCGCGCATGTTTCTGAAATAGCCATCATCAGTCAGGCCACATCTCTCGATGGATATGAGCACCGAAGGATCGAACTCCTGTAATAAACTTCGCGCGAAATCCTCACTAGACTTATTGTCCGTAATAGGGAATTCTATGACTTGGCTTCCTTGGCTTGAGGTTTCCTCAAGCAAGTTAGTTGTATATTGATCCGACACATGGACAACTTTGTATCCGAGTTCGGTTAAAGCTTTTTCTATTATTATCGCTCCCGGTGGCCCATCCGTTTCCGGTGCTTTGGAGGCTAAAATATAGAAGCCCGTTGTTATTAGAACAGTCCCCGGATTGCTAATAAGAAGATTGGCAGCTTGGTCACAGAAATCCGATGGCAAGAATGGTCGTAGTTCAGAAATTCCCCTGCGATCTCTGTCTAGAATAATATCCTCTATGGTCATAGCAATCCCCCGCAGAATCTTTAATTGAGATGATCTGTTCAGCCGACTTGAAAACAATTACATCAGGGTATAGCTGGCTAAAAAACGGCTAGGTCTTCATCCAACTTGTCCGTGATAAACATGTATCCAGGTGCGTGTGTAATCATGAATGGAGGTTTAGATTTCATAGCGACTGCCTGGGGAGTAACTCCACATGCCCAGAATACAGGAACTTCGCCGTCTCTGATTTCCGTTGGCTCACCAAAGTCAGGTTTGGAAATATCAGTTATGCCAATAATACTTGGATCCCCAATATGTAAAGGTGAACCGTGAGTGGCGGGGAACCGGGATGTTACTTGAACTGCCCGCATAATTTGTGGTCTTGGTATAGGACGCATTGAAACCACTGTTGGACCAGAGAAAACTCCGGCTGGATTTGTTTCGATGTTAGTGACGTACATTGGGACAGTGGTGTCTTGCTCTAGATGACGTAGAGGCATTCCAGCCCTTACCATAGCTGTTTCGAAAGAAAAGCTACAACCTAACAAAAATGAGACTAAATCATCTCTCCAGAATTCAGAAACGTCACCTACTTCGGCGATCATTTCGCCATCCTGATAAACGCGATACTTAGGAATGTCTGTTCT
>CAYSLK010000072.1:0-3386 GCA_964431885.1 uncultured Dehalococcoidia bacterium
GTATTAGATTGAGTGAAGATATCTACAAGTTCGTATCTTTCACCGTTAATCTCTGTTGGGATGCCCTCTTCCCATCGAATACTTATGGGCTCAAAGAGATCGGGTGCATCCCAAGGCCAGACACCCATTTCTGGTTTCACAAACCAAGGACCCAATTTCACGTCTTCTAGATCTCCGGCTTCGTGTGTAAGACCTATAATATTCGCATCGGTTGAATAACGAGAATCCGCAGTAGGTTTTATTGGAAGTCCATTCACTTCACAGTAATCTATCATTTGTTGACGGCCTGGAAAAGTCTGGACAAAATCGGGATCGCGCCAAGGAGCATACACTTCCACGTTTGGGGCTAACATATTACAGGCTAACTGAAACCTCACTTGATCATTGCCACGACCTGTGGCTCCATGAAAAAACACACCGATATCTTTAGAATCTAGAATTGTAAGAATTGCACGAGCCGTTAACGGTCTCGCGATTCCGGTGGTGTTCCAGTAACCTCCTTCGTACCTAGCCTGGGATTGAATGACTTTGAGTCCTGCATCAGCTAGGTCGTTTTGTGCTGGAATTATGGTAGCTTCATTAGCACCGCACGAAATCATACGGTCTCTAACAGACTCCAAGTGAGCTTCATCAGGTTGGCCAAGGTCTACAGTAAAACAGTTTACAGAAAAACCCTTGCTACGTAACCAATGAGTAACAGTGCAACTGTCCAACCCTCCGGATACGGCTCCACCGAGATCCGTAATTCCTCTGTTTATTAACTCATTCCAGAACACCTTGTTACACGAGCCTTTCTACAATTTCAAATATTTGCAACTTCGTTTGAACCTAAACAATTGGAACTATACGCCTCCATTATTAATCCCTAACCGCTTCAACTAAGGCTAATTCCAATTTTGCTAAAGCTTGATCGATTTCTTCTTTTGTTACCGTCAATGGCGGCATAAGTCTGATTGCGTTAGGGCGTAACGGATTCATCAGTAGGCCTGCCTTATTCGACTGTTCAATAACTGACGGAGTCAAATCTGAGTTGAACTGCAAAGCCCATAGTAAGCCAATGCCTCTAACTTCCGAAATAAATTCGTGATTTTGTTGGATATTTGCTAAACCTTTACCGAGGTACTCACCCATCAATTTAGCATTTGCTGACACGTCATTATTAATTATATATTCTGTTGACGCATAGGCAGCTGCACAAGTGAGAGGATTCCCACCAAAAGTAGAACCGTGGTCTCCAGGATCGAAAGCACATGCCTTGTTAGTGGCCATAAACGCTCCTATAGGTACCCCGCCTCCGAGTCCCTTTGCCAGGCTCATGATATCAGGTTCCACTCCAAAGGTTTCATAAGCAAATAGAGTTCCAATGCGACCTAATCCTGTTTGAATCTCATCTAGAATTAACAGTAGCTCGTTCGCATCACACCAGTCTCTTACCGATTTGAGGTAATCATCCGAAGGGATATTTACACCTCCCTCTCCTTGTACTGGTTCCAGCATAACAGCGACGGTAGTGTTGCTGGTGGCTTTCTTTATTGCTTCTAGATCATTAAAAGGTACATGCTTGAATCCAGATGGTATTGGTTCGAACAGTTTCTGATAGTGTGGTTGACCTGTAGCTGAAACGGTATTCAAAGTCCTGCCATGGAACGAGTTAAGCGCAGTGATTATTTCGTGCGCACCGTCTTTATGCTTCTTCCCGTATTTTTTAGCTAATTTTATTGCGCCTTCATTCGCTTCAGCCCCACTGTTACACAAAAATATTTTATCTAAACAGCTATTTTCTACCAATATTTTAGCCAACTTTAATTGAGGTATGGAATAGAATTGGTTAGAGGTTTGAACTAAAGTCGCGGCTTGCGAAGCTATTGCTTCAGTCATCACTGGATTCGAATGTCCGATATTATTTACGGCCCAACCGGATGTGAAATCCAGGTATTCGTTACCTTCGGTATCCCAGACTCTTGTTCCTTCGCCCCGTTCGAGTACCATAGGTTGTCTGCGGACGAGGAACATATAGTATTGACTTTCCATTGATTTCCAATCTGTATCCATATTATTCTCCTTCTCCTGTCAAATCGCCGAGTCTCTCAAGAGCTTTCTCTAATATCGTTAAGCTTTCTTTCAGTTGATTTATCGTGTCTTTTATCGATTCAAATTCGTTTTGTATTACACCACCATCTTGACGTTCAACTTGGGCTTCTTTTGAAACTCCTGACTGAGTAATTTCTTCAAATCCTGTCAAAGCGTTTATAGCCTTTTCTAAAGAGTCTTCCATTACAACCTTTTCACCGGTTGCTAGAATCACTCTTTTTAACTCTGGGAATCTCACGCCTTCAGCCTGTATATACACTGGCTCGGCATATAAAAGACTGTTGCCTACTGGTATGACTAACAGGTTTCCTCTTATGCAGGCCGCTGCTTCTGAACATCGTAATGTGAACCATGCCGAGATGTCCTGATCGTTATCTATTCGGGCTTCAACTTGCTCTGGTCCATCTATTTGCCTGTCTTTTGGAAAATTGTAAGCTAGTAACTTCCCATAGTTTTCTCCATCACTGCGTGCTGCCACCCATCCAATCAAGTTTTGCCGTTGGTTAGGAGTATAGGGAAATAAAAGTACGAATTCCTCTTTAGTCTCTCCCGGTAGTTTCATAATGACATAATATGGTTCTACGGGTTGTACTGTGTCGCTCTGACCAAATTTCTCGTTGGGTATAGCCCATAGATCTTCATTATTATAGAAATTTTGGACGTCTTTCATGTGGAACTTAACATTTTTATGCGCTTGCATTGAAAAAAAGTCTTGTGGGTACCTTACATGATCTTTAAGATCTTGTGGCATATCCTCTTTGGGTAAAAACACATCAGGGAACATTTTTGCGTACGTTTTTATTATTGGATCTTGGTCATCCCAAATGTAGAAACGTATCGATCCATCATATGCGTCTATAGTTGCCTTGACACTATTCCTAATATAATTAGTGGAACCATCGTCTTCAGATGGTTCTGAATAAGGATATTGATCGGAGGTCGAATAAAGATCTTGTATCCAATAGAATACGTCGTTAGTGGCCACTACATATGGATCTGAGTCTAATTTTAGAAAAGGTACGACTTTACGTACTCGGTCCTGTATATGTCTGTGATATTGGACGAGAGTTTCCCCGGTTAATTCACCACTAATGAGGATGTTAATGTCAGCGAATTCCCAGGCGTAGGCTATGCGTTTAATTAGGGAATTAAGTTGGACTCCACCGGAACCTGCATATTTTGTTCGAACAAGTGAACCTTCACCAGTTTGGAAGTCTAACTCATCTGTGTTTGTGTTAACTAGAACGTAGTCCAGAGTGTTTACACCATAATAGATGCGCGGATTCGATACCAAA
>CAYSLK010000073.1:0-3438 GCA_964431885.1 uncultured Dehalococcoidia bacterium
AATTGTGTAATTGATACTGCTAATACAAATTAGAGAGGAAGCTGATTATGGATTTAGAATTAAAGGGGAAAACTGCAATCGTAACTGGAGGAAGCCAAGGTATAGGGAAGGCAATCGCATTAGAGCTAGCACAGGAAGGTGTAGATCTCGTCATTTGTTCAAGGCGTCAGAAAATACTCGATGAAGCTGCTAATGAAATAGCATCCAAAACAGGACGGAAAGTTATCGCGTGTGCGGCCGATATGACCCGAGATGAAGATGTTGAGCGTTTGATTGGAACAGCTGCGGAAAATTTAGGCGGGATTCAAATTTTAATCAATAATGCTGCCTTACCCGGTGGTCTAGAAACAGGACCTCTAAGTGAAGCAAATGAAGATGATCTGATGCTAGATATAAACACCAAGGTGCTTGGCTATTTGAGATGCGCCAAAGCTGTTGCTCCTCACATGGAA
This sequence comes from uncultured Dehalococcoidia bacterium, assembly GCA_964431885.1. Lineage (GTDB taxonomy): Bacteria > Chloroflexota > Dehalococcoidia > Lucifugimonadales > CAUZEB01 > CAUZEB01. Next base: position 453 of record CAYSLK010000073.1, read on the forward strand.
AAGGACAACTGGGGCCGAATAGTCAATATTGGAGGTTTAGCTTCGCGAAACGGTGGTACCATCAGCGGTTTACGCAATTTATCGCTTGTCCATTTGACTAAAACACTATCTGGCCAGTTGGGAAGCTCTGGTATTACAGTCAATGTTATTCACCCTGGGCTCACGCGCACCGAATTTACAGTTGATCAAGCTAAAGATCAAGGTCTTTCAGTGCAAGAGTACGAGAAACAGGCGGGTAAAAACATCACAATCGGGCGCCTGGTTGACGCAAGTGAAATCGCTTACCTTGCGGCATTCATATGCTCTCCGAAATCAGAGGCTATTACAGGTGAATCTATAGCAGCGGGAGGGGGTCTAGGAGAAGCCGTCTACCCATAGAACACCAACAGAAGAAAACCCGGATCATCTCGTTATGAGTCTGCCCGGCCTGGATTCGAACCAGGGATTTCAGCTCCAAAGGCTGACGTGCTACCGCTACACTACCGGGCATTGACAGTTGGTGGTCATCACCTGCGTCGGCAGTTATGAGTCCGACCTAATATTTTGACCGCAAGTGAAAGGACTTCTTATTATCAGACGAAGCCATCCTAATGGTACCTCCATACTGGAAAGTAGTCGGTACAGCAATTGTACTAGCTTGGTCTAGTTCGCAGCTCTTAAACGCTAGCTTGATGCACTAGGTGAAGTCACTGTTAAATGATAACAGTTGTGTTATCTGTGTCAATCCTAAACGCGATAATAACAACAAATGAATGCAAGTGTATCAAATTCTATCTCATCAAAAACATGTGCCTTTCTCTACTTTTTATAGTCCGATCCCTTTTCCCATAACAAATAGCCAGTAAATAGTAATGTTTTATATCTCACTTTCCTATCGCTATACAAAAATAAGCAAGTCGAGAGTATAATTAGCTGAACAATCCATTTTAGGCATGGCATTTAATTTGAGTATTAGAATAACAAACGAGGAAATTCGTCATATAGCCCTTCTTGCAAGGATAGGTATAACTTCTACAGAGATAGAATTAATTCGCGGTCAGATGTCCGAGATTCTTGAAAGTTTTGACGTACTCAACAACGTTAATGTAGAAGGGATACGGTCTACAGCCCATTCAGTAGACTTAAAAACAGTTACTCGAGACGATAAGGCTCGGGAATCTCAGTCTACCGAAGACACATTGTTGAATGCTCCACATAAACAAGACGACTTCGTGCGAGTCAAGCCAGTGCTAGAATAAATCCATACTTAAGCCGTCTGAAGTTCAAATAATCAAAGTATTTTCTGAGAGCTATGATATGAATTCACTAGATGCAAAAGAACTTATAAACTTAACCTTACAAAAAGCTGGATCACTCTTGAAAAACAGGGAGATTTCTTCTGTTGAGCTAACTCGAGCCTATTTAGAACGAATACATAGTGTTGATGACAAAATTAAAGCGTTCGTTACTGTTACAGATGACGTGGCAATTAGGCAAGCAAAAGCTGCCGACGCAAGAATCGCATCAGGCGATATCAATCCTCTGACTGGCATACCAATGCAACTCAAAGACAACATGATCACATCCGGGATACGTACAACCTGTTCATCAAAAATGCTCAGTGATTTTGTGCCAACTTATGATTCTACCGTGGCTAAGAGATTATATGAACACGGGGCAATCTTATTGGGAAAGGGTAACCTAGACGAATTTGCCATGGGATCATCCACTGAACACTCAGCTTTTTTCCCAACCAGGAATCCTTGGGATATCAATCGAGTTCCCGGAGGTAGTAGCGGAGGCCCCACAGCCGCTGTGGCTGCTAATGAATGCGTATTTGCTTTAGGTTCTGATACAGGTGGAAGTATACGCCAACCAGCATCCTTCTGCGGAATTGTAGGCCTTAAGCCTACTTATGGATTGGTTAGTAGGTACGGACTAATCGCCTTTGCCAGTTCCCTCGATCAAATCGGGCCTATAACAAAAGATGTGACCGACAATGCCCTAGTATTAAATGCTATCGTAGGACACGATCCCAACGACTCAACATCTATACCCTATAAGGTGCCTGACTACACGAAGTCGCTAGGTAAAGATCTTTATGGTATTCACATAGGAGTCCCAAAAGAATACTTTATTCAAGGAATCGATACCGGGGTTGCTAACGTTGTCTATGAGAGCATAGCAATACTTGAAAGTCTCGGGGCCACTATAGAAGAGACTTCGCTAGAGCATACAGATAATGCCTTAGCTGTATATTATATAATCGCTCCTTCAGAAGCATCAGCCAATCTTGCACGCTATGATGGCGTTAAATATGGATTCTCATCCGACCATCCGGGCAATATGTGGGAGACCCTTGAACATACCAGAAAGGATGGGTTCGGTGCTGAGGTTAAACGACGAATATTGTTGGGGACTTACGCTCTGTCAGCTGGATACTGCGACGCTTATTATCTAAAGGCTCAGAAAGTCCGAACCCTTATAAGACGTGATTTTGAGAAGGCCTTTAAACGATTTGATGCTCTCGTGATGCCCACATCGCCTTCAGTTGCATTCAAATTAGGTGAGAAAATGGAAAATCCGATCCAAATGTACCTAAATGACATTCTTACTTTGCCTGCAAATATAGCAGGGATTCCTGGAATCTCAATACCAGCCGGTCTTTCAGATGGACTTCCTGTTGGATTACAAATTATGGGTAAACCGCTTGGGGAAGAAACTGTCATACGAATAGCGCATGCCTTAGAACAAGCTATGCAATTCCGTGAAACCCATCAACCATCCCCCATCTAGTCCTTGGTTATCGGAACTAAAATGGTTCGATAGACTGAGCCAAACTTGAGGACATATGTATCGTATATGAAATCAGTAATCCAATATCGTTTACACTCCGGTACAACGTAGATATACTTGGCAAGAATGACTTTATTGAGTTGGTAGAAGGAGGATAATAGCATGGGAGAACTGGATGGGAAAGTCGCTATAGTTACTGGTGCAGGCCGCC
>CAYSLK010000074.1:0-4289 GCA_964431885.1 uncultured Dehalococcoidia bacterium
CAGACAGTATTTAACCCATTTGAATCGGGTATGGGATTCGAATTCGCTGATCTCGGAATCATGTTGTTGTGGGCAGTATTTGGTGTGGCAATAGCAATACGATATTTTTCTTGGGAATCTCGAGGTTAGTTTCGATAACACATTTCAATGAGCTAAGAACCCGCCATCAATGACCAGTTCAGTACCAGTGGTATATGAAGAATTGTCGGAGGCTAAATAAAGGGCGCCATGTGCCACTTCTAATGCCGTGCCTAACCTTCCACTTGGAACCCGTGAAGTCCACGAAGTCGGATAATCCCCGTCTGGGAACCGTTCGGCTACTCGTGAGGTCAGTGAATTTCCTGGGTGGATTGAATTTATTCTGATACCGTCGTTCGCATGAGACACCGCCACCGCCTTGGTAAAGTTTCGTATCGCTGCTTTTGCTGCACTGTATGCAATTTGTCTGGGGGTGCCGACAATACCATGTATTGAAGACATATTGATTATAGAGCCCCCACCGGTTTTCTTCATTTGGATGACTCCGTGTTTTGTGCCTAGGAATGTCCCGGTCGCATTTATTGACATCACATAGTTCCACTGTTCCAGTGTCGTGTCCAATAATGTATGCGGACTGTATCCGTTTGTCGGAATACCTCCGCCCGCATTGTTAAATAGTACATCTAGTTTTCCATATTCACTAACGATACTTTCAATAGCGCTGATCCAATCTGACTCCTTTGTTACATCAAGACGTATAAACATTGCGTCAGCACCTGTATTTCTTATTTGAGATGCTGACTGATGACCTAAATCTTCCTGTATGTCCGCTAAAACAACCTTGGCCCCTTCTTTAGCAAATAACCATGCCGTCGCTCCACCAAAACCCATCACTTCTCCTTGAATCCCAGTGGCTGCACCGGTGATGAGCGCCACTTTACCGTCTAGTTGACCCATTGACATTCTCCTATAAAGTTGCTAGCTGGATCAGGATATGTCCGATCCATTATAAATATAATTCTGCTTATAGCCTTGGTATGATACGGTGTAAGTATTATCGTTATTTACTTTACTGTATAATTGAGTGATTCAACAACTGGCGAATAGCAATTCACTGAGTCTGAAATTACAACGGTTGAATAATCTGATAAATATTACCCGTGCTCGATTACAGAATACGTTCACGTTTCCTCATCCCGTGAACGAGATAGCAGCAAGATGGGTTGCTGCTATGGTGGCTGTATTGGCCTTTATTATCATCCTAACTAATTTGTATTGGCTCCTGTTTGTACTTCTCTATGGCTTTATTGCCAGGGTGTTGACAGGTCCTACTCTCAGTATTATGGGACTGTTGTCTACAAAACTAATTGTACCAGCCCTAGGTAGCCCATCTAAATTAGTTCCAGGGCCTCCTAAACGGTTTGCTCAGGTTATAGGAGGATTTGTCACGACTGTTAGCATTATTCTGTCATATGGATTTGGGCTGAATTATTTGTCCGAATGGATATTGGGCGTGCTATTATTATTTGCTGTTTTAGAGTCCTGTGTTAGTTTCTGTGCAGGCTGCTATATGTTTGGTTATCTGATGAAGTGGGGACTTATTCCAGAAGATGTATGTCAGAGATGTAATAATCTAAGTTTCTAGACATCTTAATCTTATATTATCGTCGTCAGTGATTTGGCCGCACATTAGACCTAACTCAATTTATTAAAGTTCATCGATATTGAGTTAATACAATGCCTAGTGTTCGATTCGGTAAAGCCTTCCCCAAAAAATACGTGACCTAGATGTGCTCCGCAGTTGGAGCATTCAACCTCAGTCCTATATCCATCTGGGTCGGGCAGTCGGTTCACGGAACCTGATATTTCTTTATCGAAAGCAGGCCATCCGCAATGAGCATCAAACTTGTTAACGGAGCGATACAATTCAGCATCACAACGCTTACATGTATAGGTCCCTAATTCGTAAAAATCGTCGTATTTACCTGAAAATGGTCGCTCTGTTCCTTTCGCTTCAATAATGTATTTTTCCTCTCTCGAGAGCTTATTATATTTTTCGTCCATGATGGTGGCTCCTCATATCTGCTATTCATCAAGTTAATCCTTTCGCTGAGAACAGATATCCGTTTAGATAGGGTAAAATATCATTGAGTTGTATTTGGATAATCCAGTACTACACGGAAAGGTTAACACCTGTAAACTTTCCTCCTATTTTATGACGAATTCTCTAATATGTCACTAAAGTAGAGTAGAATTCTCTCGTATGATTTGAATTGTTACGCTATAATCAAATTCGAATAACCCCTAGAATTATTAATCTTAACCATGTAATTTAAGCTTTGGCTAGAATACGTGCATTTTAACGTTTAATCAAACAAGAATTTATGACGGTGTGGTATTCGATAGATGCGAAGTATAAATTGAGACCATTAGCTGGGTTAATTGATTCTATAGTATATTCCCTAACTAATGCTAATAAGTAGAAAGAGGTATATAAAATGGCTAAAGATAAAGTCGAAATTACAGTGGAAATCGAAAAAGACCATCTTGACTGGATAACAGACAATGCGTCAGAATTCACTTCCTCAGATAACTCTAAAATAATGCGTATCCTTTTAGACTATGCGATCCAAGATGTTGAAGCTGGCGATATTTTTGCTCCCGAAAATATGAGGTGTCGACATTGCGGGTAGCTGTGATCAGATAAACAAATCTAAAACGAACTTTCAATGGATATTAAAATGAATGTTCGTCCTACCGATCGAGTCTTCGTGTAACTCGAAGACTTATATAGGTTAGATCGACAGTCAGTTGTACCTTCACTTAGTCATTAGATTTGATGTCGTAGACTCGAACAGCATTATCATGGAACATCGCCGCTCGTTCCGAGTCGGTGAAACTTTTTGAATATCGTTTGAAGGCGTTATACAGGACTTGATACGAATAGGAAACTTTATCTACCGGAAAATTGCTTTCAAACATACTTCTACTCGGGCTAAAATGCTCAATGCAGTAATCGAAATAAGGTGCCATGTCGAGCGATAACTCCTGAGATCCTATCGGTATGTCCCTTTCATGCCAATCAAATCCACAAATTGGCATACCGAGGCCACCTAGCTTAATTGATATGTTAGGACATTCTGCAGCTAAGGCAATGCCTTTTTCCCATGTATCCATTACTTCCTTACTATTAGCATATGGTCCTTGACGAATTAATCCACCTACGTGATTCAGGATAATTTGCAAATCTGGTACGGATTTTGCAAATTGGACGAGTTCCGGTATCTGGTGAAAGTATAACCACGCCTCGAAGGTTAATCCTGTTGATTGAAGAAGACGTGCACCTTCTAAAAAGCCCGGGCTTTTTAGTTGGCTCTTGATCTTGTACTGAGCGTTGTTATGGAATTCTGGGTGGGAGTCCCAAGTTACAGAATGCCTTATCCCTTTGAAGCGGTTCGGGCTTGCGGCTTGCAAAGCTTCTAACACTGGCTGTACATCTTTCCCTAAATTTAAGTTAGCATGACCAATGATAGATGCAGCTGCTTTACATTTGCCGTATAGACCACTGTCACTTGCTGCGGCTAATCCTTGTACGAATTCTACTTCCCCGATAGGCCTCATAGCCTCAAGACCTCCCTTCCTATACATTGCACGAGCTTCTACAAACACAGTTGAAGTCACATTATGACCACTACTGATGTCAGCTTGGAGTTCGTGGAGCAAATAACGTTGATAAGGAAGACGTGCTATTCTGTAATCCCAGAAGTGATGGTGGGGATCACATATAGGAAGATCAGGTTCCAAAGGTTGTTCCACAGTCTGTTCTAGCCAATCTTTTCCACCATAAGGCATTATTTAGCTCCTATAAGCATCGAGCTGATCATATGAATAGTTTCATTAGGATATATATATTATAGGTTCAGGGCTTAAATCCTAATGTCTGAAAGGGTTTCACTTCACATTTAGAGGTAATATGATTAAGTGTACAGCAAATTACTTGGTTAATGTTGAACGAGGAAAATGAGCGGGGAAAAATGAACATCTTATTTGTAGGTGGAACAGGATTTATTGGCAGACCTACTGTTGCCTACCTGTTAGGCAAGGGCCATAGGATATCCGTTTGGACTAGGAATATAGAACGAGCTAAAGATTTACTTGGAGAAGAAATTATTTTCATACCTCCTGATGTTACATTGGAAGATCTGAAACTTGAGATAGAATGCGCTGACGCTGTTATAAATATGGCGGGAGAACCATTAATTGGAGTGAGATGGAATAAAAGAAACAAACGCGAGTTTGTAGATAGTAGG
>CAYSLK010000075.1:0-4412 GCA_964431885.1 uncultured Dehalococcoidia bacterium
AGTCAAAGCACTAGGTTCGAGAAAGGTGTAATGGGAAGGCTTTGTAATTGACGCTACTTTGCCATTATGCTATCCTGAGGTTTGTGAAACTTAGCACATATGATGGAATTAGTTAGGAACTGCTTCTTTGACCCCGTCGAGTATGCCTGGAGAGAGAATTCGCCTTGTTTTCCAATTACTAGCAGCGGCTACTGCAGTGGCTGCTTTTGCGCAGATAACGCTGGGAGGTGTGGTAAGGGTTACAGGATCGGGATTAGGTTGTCCAGATTGGCCATTGTGCCATGGTCGCATAATACCCCCGTTTGAATATTCAGTTTTGATTGAGTATTCTCACAGACTTTTTGCTTCATCATTGGGCGCGCTTATGTTGGCATTGTTGGTACTTACGTGGATTTATTTTCGTTCCAATCGCCTTTTGCTGATACCTATGATTATTGGTTCGTTTATGGTTGTGATTGCTGGGATCTTAGGTGGTATTACCGTACTAACGGAATTGTCTTGGTGGGTTAGATTGTTACATCTAGGAATAGCAGAAGTGGCTGTTGCTAGTGTGGCTATTGTAGCCATAATATCGTGGAAATATATTGACGTAAGACATGGCTCCTTTGCAGAATACAACTTAATAAGAAAACCAAATATATTTACATGGTTTCTGATAACTGGGATTGCAGGCACATTCATACTGATACTTTTTGGGTCATATATAGTAGGAATTGGTGCTGGTACGTCGTGTGCAAGTTGGCCACTGTGTAGGGGGGACATCTTTCCAGGAGGGGAGATGTATATGCTACACATGATTCATAGGTATATAGCCTTGGTGGTTGGACTAATATTGTTAATGATTAGTATCGTAGCGAAGTTCACACTTCCGAAACAATCTGGCATAATAAGAGTCAGTCTTTTATCAAATAGTATCATGCTAGTTCAAGTGTTATTTGGAGCAGTTATGATCTGGGCAGAATTCCCATCGTATCTAAAGGCCGTTCATTTAAGCATGGCAACTCTCTTGTGGATTTCCTTGATTGGGCTGGCCACTATTGCTTATATGACAGGGTTTTTTAGATTTCAAAAAATGAGTCATAGGTGTACCGATTGAGTGAGATGTTAAAGTGAAATCAATTGTTTTAGGCTCTTCATCACTAATTAATGATTATGTTGCCTTAACCAAACCACGCATCATTGTGTTGCTTTTGGTTACTGCACTCGGTGGTATATTCATGGCAGCTGATGGGAGGCCAAGTATAAATATTATTCTACTAGTATTTGGAGGTGGAGCATTAGCTTCTGGAGGAGCTAATGCCCTCAATCACTACTTGGATAGAGACATAGACGGTCGAATGGAACGAACTCAAAACCGACCAGTAGCAGGAGGTAGAATTCTTCCTTACCAGGCTCTTCTTTTCGGCCTTATATTGAACGTCGCGGCGTTTATTATATTTGGGCTATTCGTAAATATTCTAAGCGGTATCCTTGCTTTGTCTTCGACACTTTTTTACGTTTTTGTGTATACCAAAGGTTTGAAAAGGACAACCCCTCAGAACATTGTCATAGGAGGTGCGGCAGGCGCCATGCCTCCAGTGATAGGATGGGCTGCGGTTACGGGTAGTTTGGAACTTGAGGCATTATATTTATTTTCGATAATTTTTTTCTGGACTCCCCCTCATTTTTGGGCACTTTCTTTATTAATTAAGGACGACTACGAAAAAGCGAATATTCCCATGTTACCTGTAGTGGTAGGAGATGAAGCAACCAGAAAGTCTATTTTCCTATACACATTGGTTCTTGTCGCTTTAACGCTGATGTTTTTTGCTACCCAGGCAGTAGGATGGATATATTTCGGATTCTGTTTAACTTCTGGGGCTATATTCATTTTTTTGGCTAGACGACTTATGCGCCAAGCTGATAGAAGCGCTGCCCGAACACTGTATCTTTACTCTTTGCTCTATTTAGCTCTCTTATTCGTAGCTTTAATGATCGATTCTATAATTGGGATTTGAGTCTTATGTTTATGAATATATTAGATATTTAGACTAATTATTTAGAAGATAATAGGTGGTTTTATCTACATAATTGCTTTAAAATGCTTGACTGAAGGTGATAGTCTTGATAGATTCTTATCTTGGCAAGAGCCTGGAAGTGTAATGGCTTATGAAAGAGGGTGACATTAACTGATGTTCATGATTAACAGACGTATACTGAAAAGCATGGGTCTCCTCCTAGTCGGGGCGTTATTTGTCTGTTTACTGGCCTGCACGCCGTCACATCCGATGTCGACTTTTGACACGTTAGGTCCAGTAGCACGTTCTCAGGCTATTCTCTTTTACGTTATTTTCTGGGTCGGTCTTGTAGTATTCATAGCTGTAGAGGCAGTCATAGTATATGCAGCGATCCGGTATCGGCGCCGGAAAAATCAGGATGATCCTCCGCAAATACATGGTAATAACAAGCTTGAAATAACTTGGACCATTATACCTGTAATAATCTTAGCAATTGTTGCAATTCCGACTGTTATAACTATATTTGATAACCACAACAGTCCCAAGACTCCTGAAGAGGGCGGACTACTTGTTGAAGCTATAGGTCATCAGTGGTGGTTTGAATTTAGATATCCTGAATCAGGTGTCGTCACTGCAAATGAACTTTATATTCCCGTAGATGAAGTGGTTAATGTAGATTTAGCGTCTGTAGATGTAATCCACAGTTTTTGGATACCAAAAATAGCAGGCAAGGTAGACATGGTTCCGGGAGTCGACAATACGATTTGGATTCAAGCCGATGAACCAGGCGAGTTCTATGGCCAGTGCGCTGAGTTTTGTGGAGTGGCTCATGCAAATATGAGATTCAAAGTAATAGCGAAACCCAAGGCTCAATTTGATCAATGGTTACGAGATCAGGCGGCCTCTGCTGCCGAATCGACGGATCCTTTAGTGCAAGAAGGATACGAAATTTTTATGTCCAGAAGGGTATTGTGCTTTAGGTGTCACACTATAGATGGACCAGGAATCGCTAGAGGCACGATTGGACCTAACCTGACCCATTTCGCCAGTCGTGACACTTTTATTGGTAGTATCATGGATAATACACAAGAGAATTTAGTTAAATGGTTGACTTACCCCGAGGAGGTTAAGGAAGGCAATATTATGTCCCGGGATGCGGAAGTATATAACGGCACCTTGCCTTCACTTACTGAGAGTCAAATCTCTGCATTAGCAGCCTACCTGAGGAGCCTGAAGTAGATTTGCTTATTTTAAACTCTTATATAAATTTAATAGTAGTAGAGGAATGCCTTGGAGGCGCGGGATGACGACAATGGTATTTTCAATACCTAGACCTATTCATCCCACAGGATTGTGGGGCTGGATAACTACGATCGATCACAAGAGAATCGGCTTGTTATATGGAATAACCGCCTTCATTCTGTTTATCATTGGTGGTATAGAAGCTCTTTTGATGCGGATTCAATTGACTAGGTCGGAGTTGGATATAATAAGTCCTGAGGTATACAACCAACTTTTCACCATGCATGGAACCACCATGATATTCCTGGTGATTATGCCTATGGGAGCGGCATTTTTTAATTATATTATTCCATTGCAAATAGGAGCCAGGGACGTTGCTTTTCCTCGTTTAAATGCTTTCAGTTATTGGACTTTCCTGGCTGGGGCTGTAATGCTCAATCTCAGCTGGTTTTTAGGAGGAGCACCTAACGCAGGTTGGTTTGGATATGCTCCTCTAACTGGAGAAGCGGCCAATCCGGCTATAGGAGTGGATTTTTGGATTATTAGCTTGCAGATTTTGGGCGTTGCATCACTGGCAGCTGCTTTTAACTTTATAGTAACTATAATTAATATGCGAGCCCCAGGCATGTCCTTAATGAAGATGCCTCTATTCACTTGGATGACCCTTGTAACGGCGATTCTATTGGTATTGGCTTTTCCTGTAATCACCGTGGCGTTGATAGAATTGTTTTTCGATCGGAGTTATGGTTTTAACTTTTTTGTCGTAGCCAGTGGTGCTAATCCGATATTATGGCAGCATTTATTTTGGGTTATTGGCCATCCTGAGGTGTATATACTGATTCTCCCGGCTATGGGAATAGTTTCAGAAATATTGCCGGCCTTCTCAAAAAAACCACTTTTTGGATATGCAGCTGTAGTTTTGGCTGGAGTGATTATTGCTTTCATGGGTTGGATGGTTTGGAGCCATCATATGTTCACGGTGGGACTTGGCCCAATAGCTAACAGTGTATTTGCTATAACGACTATGGCTATAGCAGTGCCAACAGGTATAAAGATCTTTAACTGGGTGGGAACTGTTTGGCAGGGATCCATAGATCTGAGAACACCTATGTTATTTGCCTTGGGTTTCATTTCTCTGTTCACTATAGGAGGTGTCAGTGGTGTAATGCACGC
>CAYSLK010000076.1:0-6006 GCA_964431885.1 uncultured Dehalococcoidia bacterium
CATTTGAAGTAGACAAATTGTCCTTCGCTAAAGGTGAAGTAGCCAAAGGAATCCAATCGAGGGAAGACTCGAAATCTTCTAATATGAAAGCATCGTTCTTATCACCCGTCTTTACCTGTATGTTATCAAACATTATCTCGCCTGATGTCCCCCCAGGACCAAAAGCCGGCTCGAACACCTGTACAGAAACAAGGGTTAATGGTCTGACCAGATTTGCAGGAATTTCATGATCTTGAAAATGCCATTCTGGTTTCCCCGGATTACCTAAAGTGAGTGTCTTTACTGAACCATTAGCATCTTCTATAACAAGCCATAGATAGAACTTTGGGTACACTTCTTTTGGCTTGATCCACAGTCCTATAGAAATAGCATCATCTGGAATAGGGATGGGGCCTTTAAAGTTTGGAGGCTTGAGTGTTTCCATCACGCCAGGCATATCTTTTTCCGAAAAATCGTCTCGATACCAAGACATCCCTTTAAACTTCTCTGGCTGAAGGGCCAATAATTCGAAGCTTCCTGCGGAATGTGAACTGAGAGATCCTTCACTTCTTAGGCCAAAGGAAACAGACTTTACACCAGGTATATCCTCAAATTGTTTGTTAATTTTGGAAATATCTCTCGATCTATGCATTAGCATTTTTGTCACTCGTATATCAGAGCCTACATCGTAAAGAATACGTTCATCGTAGCTACGGTTCAACGTCCCACCAACTGTAGTACTGAGTATTCCCATTCCGGTAACCAGTACTAATAACAAAACAATCCAACTATATTGGAATGGATTTCTAGACATATGCCAAAGTCCCATAGACAACCATATAGGCGATAATGCGGATATTCTACGTAAAAACAAAAATGTCAATTCTGCCGGCACCAGTATTAAGAGAACGATGTAAGGAAAGTTTCCTAGAGTTCCTTTGTCCAGAGGCCACTCCCAAATCGTAAAAATAGTGATGGTCGATATTAAGGTGATTAAGAAAAGAACTCTAAGGGAATTGCTTCGTGATTTGCGATAAACAGAGTAAGTTAAGGAAATACATAATATGAGACAAATTGAGATAGCCCAGGTTAAGTCCGATTCATTCATATCCAACTTGTCAGATATTACCGCAAGCAATAAGAGTGATAGAGAAGTCAAGGCTATTAAATTCACCAGTCCCGGTGAATCACCGCTTACATAGCGAACAAACAACGGAAAAATTCTCATAAATATCAGGCCTACGGCAAACAGAAACAGAACTGGTGCCACTAGAAGTACCTCATTGACTTGGACCTCCTCAAAAAGTCCTCCTGATACAAATTTCCCTCTCGCGTAGAGCTCCCAAAATACCAGACCTCCAAGTCCTAGAATTCCTATATCTAAATATAATTTCTGAAACAGAGGGGTGGAATTAGGCCGAGATGACTTCATTTTTTGGGATAGCAAGTTGGCCCTAGAGGCTATTAATGAAGGTGCGACGTAGAAACCGACACATAATATTCCTACGGAGGCGGAGAGGAGAAATTGAACCCAGTAAATCCTAAATGGAAATGTATCGCCATCAGTGAACGTATTGAAATAAGGTAGGATTCCTGCAAGAGCTATGGTAGACGAAGCTAAGAATGGGGCGATTACAACCGCCAGCGCGGAAATTATTAGACCCTCTAAACTATATATTTTAAGGAGCTCCAGGAGTCCTAAGCCTCTACTTTTAAGCAAGGCTGTATCACTTTCACGACTACTACTCATATACGACGCCATCATTATTAGATAATAAAACAAGGTCATCAACATAATAGCCAATAATAACAATAAGGGAATACCTGTAAAGAAACTCCTTTCTTTAAAATTATCATTCATACCCTTAATGCCGGTGAGCATCCCAGAACCAGGTAAGCCGGTAGTCAATTCAGCTTCTAAAGAAGTGATGCGGTCGTTTGACTCCTTCGTACTCCATTGTTTTAAGCCTTCTTTGTCGACTAATACAAACCAATTGGAAGTAACAAGAGTTTCCGGGTAAGCTGTCCCCAGACCATTTATCAATGCATTCTCGGTTATAAATACCGCTAAGGGTGGTTCTCTTGGATCCACCACAATTCCTTCTTCCGGAATATCGTCTAGGGGTTCAGGTGATAGATAAGTTGCCGCATTGTATTGCCAAAATTCTCCTAGTGGATCGATTGCATCCATTATTCCGACAATTTTCACTTTGACGCTGTGTAGCTCGGACAAAGATCTAACAAGCGTAATTTCGTCACCAATGCCAATTTTGAATGTATTAGATGCCTTAATTCCCACCATGCCTTCCAAAATTGTATATTCCGTTCCTTGAATAATCGTATCAGTCGACATTTTCCCATGAAGGAATTCCACGTGTTTATCTACGTTCGATATAGACCTTATAAACCCGCGGGATACCCGCTGGTTTTCCAAGAGGCCTAGGGATAAAGGACGATGAGGTAAACCGACGAGGTATGTCGGTGTCTTGATATACCTTTCATATCCTCTATAAATATCCTTAATATTGCCTTTTAATGCTTCGTCAAAAAATAAGCCGGTTTTCTCCACACTTTTGTTGGATAAGGGAATGTGCGGGGCATAAGTAAATATGTGGAGTGAAGACGCGGACGTTCTGTCAATTGCTGTAGCAAGACCTATCTTCTGCAAAGCGCCAAAATAAACAGGGGTTCCTGAAACAAGTGTAGATACCACTAGAACACCAAGAAACACACTTGAAAGCAGTTTCCAATTAGCTAACAAACGCTTTATTACAAAACTTCGCAAATCTAATTGAGACATATCACAATGTTATAGAGTAGAACGAATAGACGGCAGAGCACCGCTTAGTGGACTGTAATTCTGATGACTTTAATTTATACATTTAGACTAAGCTATCCTATTCAGAAGCAGAGGATTTATGTAACTTACCTGGAAACTAAATAGAAGGGATATCCTTCGTAAACTATCTGACACGATCCTGATATGCAACGTTTGTATTGAGTAAAAGTTAGTCACTATATCTCCATATCGATGATAAACACATCTTTAATTATGGAAATCAGCGACGACACTTTAACACTCTGCTCATAGCACCAGAGTGAATTCTCCTATCTTTAGGAACTGCTTACTGACAGACAAGTGACCGTACGTACAATTCCACTTATTGTATGTATTTCACTAGTTACTAGACTACCAACAGCATTCAAATCCGGTGCCACAATTATCGTTATTATGTCGTACGGTCCTGTAACTGAATCAACGGTTTCTACACTTTGAAGAGATCGTAAGGCAGCGGAAACATCTCGTGATTTACCGACAGCGGTTTCAATCAACACGTAAGCTTTGGTGGACATATATACCCTCCTTGTAATCTACATGTATTCCCCGTTTAAATGGATACTAGCCGCATTCTAAAAGTCTTGCGCACCAGTGTCAATCGCAATAAGGATTATTACTTGGCATTTCACGACATGCTATACTCAAAAGAAGTGAGTCAAAAGAATATAGCCCAAATTATTGAGGTGACTAGATGGAATTAAAGGACAAAGTCTGTATTATTACCGGAGCAGGAAGCGGCATAGGAAGAAGCACTGCTATAAAGATGGCAGAGCAGGGAGCGACTGTTATATTAGTGGGTAGAACGGAGTCTAAATTACAGTTGGTAGAAAAAGAGATCACATCTATTGGTGCTTCATCAAAATACTACACACTCGACGTGTCGGATTATCAATCAATCCTCAACATGGCGGATAATGTTATAGAGTCTTTTGGGCGGATAGACGTACTGGTAAACAACGCTGGTCATAGTTCACACAATAGAAGAGTCTTATCAACTACACCCGATGAAATTAAAAATGTAATTAACTCCAATTTAATAGGAACTATCTTTTGTACAAAAGCTGTTTTACCCAGTATGTTACTAGCTCATCAGGGCACAATAGTGAATGTTTCATCTCTCTCTGCATTAAATGCCGGAGTGATGGGTGGAATGATTTATGGAGCAGCAAAATCAGCAATTATTAATTTCACGGAATTCCTGAATAATGCTGATCTCAAAAACACCGGTATAAGAGCTAGTGTTGTGATACCCGGCGAAGTTGACACGCCCGTCTTAGATAAAAGACCAATACCTCCGCCCAGGGAGACTCGCTCAAATATGGTAGGCGCAGATGAAGCCGCTGAAGCAATCACATTAATAGCGTCTCTACCCGCACGGACCAACATACCTCAGCTTATCATAAGGCCTACTATGCAAAGAGAAACATCGGAGACAGTAGAATTCCCCTAGGAAATCCTAAGGGGATTCCGTTACACAAATAGAGATAAATGTAAAATCACTTCAAACGCTAATTACAAGTAATTAGATGACGACTACTTGTTCTTAAGACGTCTGATTCCCTCCAGACAAATTGGCACAAGAAGAGCGGCTAGGAGCAATTTAAAAGTGTCTCCAAAAATGAATGGGGTTAGTCCATATTCCAGCACTTTATCCCCTGGAACATAGAAAGCAAGCCAGGGTAATCCAAATGCGTATATAAGTACCTCTCCAGCAAACATCGCAGTAATCAACTTGTATGGATTACTGCTCCATCCTCGTTCTGCCAGGTATCCCACGACGACTGCAGCAGCAACAAAGCCAATAAGATAGCCTCTGCTAGCGCCTGATATTGCTCCGCCAGATGCGAAAACAGGTAACCCTATAATGCCCGCTGCCAAATAAACCGACATGCTTGCAAAACCTCGTTTACTACCTAGCGTGGCACCGGCCAGCAACACAGCAAACGTTTGGCCTGTTATTGGTACAGCGGGATTAACAAAAAATTTTATTTGAGCTGCCAAACCAGTCAACAAAGCATAACCTACTACCAAAACAGCATCTATGGGCAAATCTCTCAGAAAACCTCTAGTAGGTAAAAGAGCCTGCATAATAGTCGTAGGAGTTGAAACACTTCTCATATATTACTCTCCCGTATATAATGAGTATTATCAAAAAGGGATTATACTGTGTTTTGTCTCTTATGGACACCCCAAATCGGTACCACCTATCGAAACCATATAATAGATTTTGTTGGAATTGTCTTATGCTATTTCTAGACGAAAAATTATATAACGGTCATGCCAATTACAATATTGTACGCGATTTATGCTTGTATCGTGGGACAAATTCAGGCTATTATGAACTGAGAGGTAATTAACATGGGCCGGTAGCTCAGTTCGGCAGAGCATCGGACTTTTAATCCGAGTGTCCTGGGTTCGAATCCCAGCCGGCTCACACCTTAATTTACCACATTATACATAGGTTAAAGGCTAATTGTATTTACCTAAACCACTGCCTTATCTAGCGTTTGTACCCTGTTTTCTGGATATCGGGTCTTGTTTCTTAAGCCTGATATGTGGTCTCGCACTTGTTTCTCCACTGTAACTTGAGTCGCGATATCCGCTGAAATACTCAGTGACAATAATAGTTCTTTGTCGATTCTGTGCTGTTTTGAATCCAACTAAATACAAGGATGTATTTTAAGCCCTTAGAGTACTTCGTGTGTTCGCCACGGTGGGTTTATGGATTAGCTTTACCGAAGAGTATTTTTTTATTGTAAACATTTTCAAGCAGTTTCAAAAAGCTGGATACTGTATTAGCATAATGCTCAGAACGACGCAATATTATACTGGTTGGTAAAGTAACCTTATGCGTTCCTGTCAAAGTCACTACACTTAACGACTTTCTTTCCAATTCATACCGAATACCATTTCTAGGCAAAAAAGATATCCCCATACCAATTTCAATCATCTGCTTAGTCGCCTCTATACTATCTAAACTCATTTCCACTCTAGGTTTAATGCCGGCCTCTCTACATACTTGGTTTATCAGGAGAAAGTAAATGGATCCAGGATCGTACAAAATAAGGGGTTCTCTGGAAACCTCTAGGATACTCACCTCATCCCTTTGGGCGAAAGGATGACTGGGATTTGTAACAAGAACAATTTCCTCATCGTAGAGATATATCGAATCAATGTCTGGATGTTTC
>CAYSLK010000077.1:0-5664 GCA_964431885.1 uncultured Dehalococcoidia bacterium
TCGGATCGACTCAATTACGCTTTCAGAAACCTCAGTAGATGAAGTCCAAACCGTAATACCTTGCCCTATTTGGGCTGGTGTATTGGGCATAAGTCGAATCACCTTATTATGATCGAGCTCTTTACACAGGGATTGCATTGACGCGCCCGCAATAATTGAAACAACTGTGTTTTCACTAGAGAGGCTTGACTTGATTTCCCATACAACTTCTTTAAGATTTTGAGGTTTTACGGACAATATTATTAATTCCGATTCGCTTATTACATCTACATTAGAGGAATAAGTACTAACATCGTAGGTTTCTGTAAGATACTGCCTTCTCAATTTTATAGGATCACTGACACTTATGTCCCGGGATGAGGCTATGTTGGCCCCTAGAATGCCTCGGATAATTGCTTCTGCCATGATCCCGCCACCGATGAATGAAATATTCATGTCCAACAGTCCTTGTAACTAAAATTTATGAGTCTAATAGGGCAGGCGAGCCTCACTAGCAAGACTCGCAGCCATTTTTAGAGATTCCAACATACTGGTATGGTCTGCTATACCCTTCCCAGCTATGTCAAATGCTGTACCATGATCCACAGAAGTGCGTATAAAAGGAAGGCCTAAGTTGACACTTACACTACTAGCCCAGTCATGAACCTTAATAGGTATATGGCCTTGATCGTGGTACATGGCTATAACAACATCATACTTTTGTTGAATGGCATAATTGAACACTGTGTCCGCTGGGATGGGCCCCACAACATTGATGCCTATAGATTGCGCTTTCTTGATCGCCGGAGCGATCTCGGCAGACTCTTCATTGCCCAATAGTCCGCCGTCACTGGCATGAGGGTTCAGGGCAGAAACCGCTATTTTAGGATTTGTGTAGCCCCATCGTCTAAAATATGTGTCGGTTAATTTAATTTTCCCGAATACATTACTTTTGGTAACTGCATCACAGGCCAACCTGAGGGAGCGATGCGTAGTTAGGTGCACCACCCTCAGTTTCTTGGCTATCAACATGGTCGCCACATTTTGAGCCTTGGTCTGGCGCTGAAAAATTTCCATATGACCAACGTCTTTGTACCCGGCAAGGTTACACGCCTCTTTGTTGATTGGCGCTGTTGCTACAGCTTGTATTTCACCTGTTGTTGCTAGAGTTCCTGCTTTAAGTATCCAATTCACTGAAGCTTGGCCGGCTGTTGCCGATAGAGTTCCGTATGGTATCTCTGATGTGTCGAGGTTGTCGTTGTTCAATATGTCAATTGAATCGGGATTGCCGTCTATTTTTTCTAAATCATATACTATGTTGGTTGAAACGGGAGTATCCACGGACTTAAGTACGTCGGCAATGGCTGTCTGACTTCCTATGATAAAGGGTCTACACTTTTCGTATATGGATTTATCCAGTAAGGCCTTAGTCGTCACTTCGGCCCCTATGCCGGCAGGATCTCCCATTGTTATGGCAATCAAGGGTTTGTTAGTCATATGGTAACTCAGAGTGCAAGTATCTCCCTGTTATTGGATATAAATATTGTATCCTTGTATTAGATGGGGAGTTGTATAATCTACTCGCATTTTGTATATCCGCAATCCAGACAACGTAGACATCCTTCCTGATGAATAACATAGCCTGAGCATTTGGTGCACCTGGACCCAGTAGGTATTTGTCTAATCGATCCGGTACCATTTCCATTTGAAGGGAATAGACCGAGTTGAGATGCGCTTTCATCGCTGGTTACTTGATCGTCAAATAGTTGCTTAGGAGCAGGGTTATCTATATGCCTGCTGAGTACTTGAGCTACGGCATC
Source organism: uncultured Dehalococcoidia bacterium (assembly GCA_964431885.1). Classification (GTDB taxonomy): domain Bacteria; phylum Chloroflexota; class Dehalococcoidia; order Lucifugimonadales; family CAUZEB01; genus CAUZEB01. Next base: position 1,800 of record CAYSLK010000077.1, read on the forward strand.
CTCAGCTGAACGTATTAAGATGCCTTGATCCCATATAGGTTCACTTGTAATTCCCTTTAATTGGCTTACTATTTCGTGCGGAGCTATACTTGAACGCAGACATAGAGAGATCATTCGTGACAATCCTTCAAGATGAGCTGCTTCAGTTCCTCCCGCTTTACCGATCTGAGAGAATAGTTCAAAGGGCTTACCTTCTTCGTCGAAGTTTATGGTTACATACATGGTACCTTGACCAGTTCTCGATCGCTCCGTTATACCTTTGATCGTATTTGGCCTTTGACGAGGAACGAGTAGACGATTTTTTTTCTCTTCGCTGTTATTCTCAGTGTCCTTACCTGTTTCCAAAACTTGCATCGATTTCGATCCATCTCGGTAAACGGTTACTGCCTTACAGCCTGTTTCCCATGCCAGCCAGTATGCGTTATGGATGTCTTCAACAGTTGCATCATTAGGTAAATTAATGGTCTTAGAGACAGAGTTAGTAACGTGTTTTTGCCATACAGCCTGCATTCTGACGTGGGCTTCAGGGCTGATACTCATAGATGTACTAAATGCAGCCGAATCGGCCCCATTTTCTCTTAGAATATTCTCTGCGTCTTGAGGGTTGTCTGCGATTAACTCTAAGACGTCTGTTACTTTTTCTTCACTATCAAGATATGTTCTTAGGGTTTCTCTTACTGATACAGGTGCATCCAATAATCTAGTGGCTGTTCCTTCATGATCTTTCCATAGAACGTTTGACCACCAAGCCAGTGCAAAATGAGGTTCTATTCCACTTGAACACTCAGCAAGCCTGCTGATAGTCCCGGTAGGAGCTATTGTGATAACGCTGGAGTTTCGTACAGGAGGCATGCCTCTTTCTTTAAGTCCGGACCCATTATATTCAGGGAAGGCGCCTCTTTCCTGGGCTAGGTCAGCGGAAGCATTCCAGGCGGTGTCATTTATAAATCGACCGATTTCATCTGCTAGAGTAAGAGCCTCTTGGGAGTCGTAAGGAATACTTAACCTAAGAAGAGCATCTGCCCATCCCATCACACCCAATCCTATGCGTCTAGTTGCTAGATTTACTTCTCTTAATTTGGTTAACGGAAATTGATTCGATTCAATGACATCGTCAAGAAATCGAACAGACGTCTTTATAGATTGTTCGAGTTTAATCCAATCAATCCCATCTATATTTACATGGTGATCTAAGTTTATCGAACCCAGGCAACAATTACCATAATTTTCTAAAAATTCCTCACCGCATGGATTACTTGTTTCAATTAAACCCATTTGAGGATTGGGGGCGGTTTCCCAAACCCTGTCAATGAAAACCACTCCGGGATCACCAGTTTTCCATGCAGACTCGCATATCTCGCTCCAAATCTCTTTAGCAGGCACTCTGTCTAAAACAATACCATTTCTAGGATTGATCAGTTGCCATTCTTCGTCTGCCTCCACGGCCTTCATGAAGTCATCTGTTATCTGTAGAGATATATTGAAGTTCTGTAATGTGTTGTCATGATCCTTGCAATGTATGAACTCTCGAACGTCTGGATGACTGATCCGAAGTTGACCCATATGGGCACCTAATCTGAATGAACCTTGAGTAAGAGTCGCACCTACAGAAGAGTAAAGTTTCATAACAGCTATGGGGCCACATGCCTCACCGTGAGTCGTTGAAATCTTGTCACTTCTGGGTCTCAAGTTTGAAAAACCAAAACCTATGCCACCGCCCCATTTTTCTATCATTGCCGCATCGTATGCTACCTTCATAATCGAGTCCATGGTGTCCTCTGGAGATACTACAAAACATGCAGAGAGACATCCCTGACCTGTGCCAGCGTTGACAAGAGTCGGAGAATTGGGTAAAAAGTCCAGTGAAGACGTGAGGTCATAAAATTTCTTTTCCCATTCTATGCGTAATTCCTCTGTCGTTTCCCCTTGAGCAATTGATTTGGACACCCTTCGGAATAAATCATCCGGTTCTTCCAGTGGGTTTCCTTGATCATCTTTCTTTAGATAACGCTTCTCTAGAATTATTCTTGCATTATCAGAAAGTTGTGTGGTTACTGACTCTGAATGTTGTGGCCCTTCTTCTTCCAAAGTCTGAGCCAAAGCTTCAATGTGTTCCGCTGTTAAACCTGATTGAATAGCTTTCAACATTACATCCTCTAGAAACTTTATATTACTATCATCACCGCTAGAAGGATTAGGTAACCTATCAGACATTTCGCTTTTAACCATTTATAGGACTCCTGAAAACGAAAAAATAAAGATTTATATATAGTTCATTTCTAGAGGGACGGACTGCTTTAAAGCCGTAAACACTTCATTTATAGACATCATCTTACGGTCTTTTACAAACAGACAAGGCCACCTCAAGACCTTAAATATATTAGATGTTCACCAGAGGTAGCCATTAGCCGTTATGCGGATCAGATTGAGAGCCCTTTCGTCTGGCATCTCTACGCCGCTGCCTGGAAAGAACATTCCCGCCAAAATCTTCTAAAAAAGACAGTTGATTTGAGGATGTTCCTTTTTCGTTCTGTATTAAAAGCTCCTCAACTTCCCCCTTGAAACTTTCTATATCCGTAAAATCACGGTACACACTTGTAAACCTTATGTAAGCCACTCTGTCTAGATCTTTCAGTCTTTCCATAGCTAATTCACCAATTGTCTTTGATGGTATTTCGGCTCTACCTAAACTGGCTAATTGAGCTTCTATCTCGTCTATCATCTTTTCGATGCTGCCTATGGGTAGTGGTCGTTTCGCACAAGCCTTGGTTAGACTGATTTTCAATTTATCGCGGCTAAACTCCTCTCTTCTACCATCATTTTTTATAACCATCAGGACTCGTGTTTGTATCCGTTCGTATGTGGTAAATCGGAGACCGCAGAGAAAACATTCACGTCTCCGTCGGACGCTCTCTTTTGAGTCTCTTGAATCTATTACTTTCGAATCGGAATTGCCACAGTACGGACAAAGCATGCTAAAAAGTCCTGATCGTAGCCATAACTGACGGTCACAATCTACAAGTTGTCGTGGTTCTTTAATAAGATAACGCTATATATAGAGTGTGTCAATGCAGAATCAAGGCATTTTCATCGATTTTAGCCACCTATTTTTGAGAAGAGAAGAGTATTTTGTGTTACAACTCTTTAGGGAACGGGGAGGACTGCACAGAACATCTTACTCAATGTTTGCATATTTACTACAGAGAAAGAGAGGAAGCCCTGTTTTTCAAGGGTTCCTCTCTTTGGAGATCTGGTCATCTTTATAGACTAAGTCAGAAAATAAGAAGGGTCACTCTTCAAATCCCTCGATCTGAGAGGGATGCAATTTCCTGGTTTTTGAATGCCGTCGGAGAAATGGTGGTACATCGAGTTCTGACTCGTTTTCGGCTAACGTATCACGCAACACAGATGCAATCTTATCCTCATGTTCAGAAGCAGTGGCTAATGTAGGGAAACCAGTTGCGATTATAATCAATTTTATCTCGTTCTCCATCTTCATGTCTGTGACCATGCCGAAAATTATGTTCGCATCTGGATCTACAACTCTCTGAATCACTTCTGCGGCTTCGTGTAACTCGGACAATTTCAGGTCACTACCACCTGTTATGTTAAACAGCACTCCCTTTGCACCCTCTATAGATACGTCTAGAAGAGGGTTTGTTATAGCTCTTTGAGCTGCTTCTCTAGCCCTGTGTTCCCCTATTCCCCATCCGATAGACATCCAAGCTGGACCTGAATTACGCATTATGGCCTGGATATCTGCGAAATCCTGATTTATTTCACCTGGGACTGGTACAAGTTCTGCTATAGATTGTACTCGCATACGTAACACATCATCTGCCATTCTATATGAATTCTCAGCGGT
>CAYSLK010000078.1:0-7149 GCA_964431885.1 uncultured Dehalococcoidia bacterium
AGATAGAATTTGATGATTTTACGTTAAATCGCACAGGATGTTGAATTATATATCCACTTAGTACAGCTAAGCTATATATTATTACTATAATCGAGTATGAGTAGTTCATACCATATTGACTTAGCATGAACCCTCCTAAGATAGGGCCCACCATCTGCGTTACATCACGAGCCATTCTGGTCAGAGCCGCAGCATTACCCAGTTGGTCTTTTTGTACTAAATCAGCTAGGATCGTTTCTCTCATTACACCATCGAAAGCTCTTGAACATCCAAAAACCGATACTAGCAGGAGTATATGCCATATTTTTAGTTCATCTGTCAGGGAAATATATAGCATAATTGCCGAAATTATAATGAAACTACCGCGTACAGCTAGGAAAAGATACTTGCGATTATAACGATCGGCTAGAACTCCATAAAAAGGCGCGAATAGAGTTCCTGCGAATCGTAAAGAGACAAATACTCCCAACAAAAAGGGTGAATCAGTTTCTACCAGTACGAACCAGGACAGGACAACGAATTCCATTTGTTCTGCCAGACTATTACATATATCGGATAACCAAAGATGGCGGAAATCACGGCCTCTAAGAGACCGTATGGAACTAGCAATTGAATCATACTTTGCCAAGAAACAACCTCATTGGTGGCCAATATCTTTGACATACGCAGTGAAATCCGTGAGCCTCGATATTCACTTGGACATGTGGGACGTTTCTGTATTAATTCGGGTATATAAATCATAGATAGGCGGCGTAACAGTACTAATGTGTAGCGATAGCAGTCTACGCGGAATAGTATCTATCTATATTTTCAGATAATCGTGATATTACCTCGTAATTGATGGAATTAATTCTGAAAGCGATTTCATCGGCTGAAATTTCTGCATCACCTTGTCTTCCTATAGCTACAGCGATATCGCCAGGGGATGCATCGATATCAGTAACATCCACAGTAGTAATATTCATTGATATACGTCCTATTATTGGTGCTCGTGATCCGTTAATCAGAACGTATCCTTGGTTGCTCAGTTTTCTGTCGAGTCCATCATGGTAACCTATAGGCAATAGAGCTAGACGGATATTTCGTCGCGTTCGGTGAGTGTTAGAGTAGCCTACATAGCTGTCTTCGGGTAGGCTCTTTATACACGATATGGATGTTTTGAAGGACATTGCCGGCTGCAACACCAATCCGTTTTTTTGAGAGTCAAGCATGATCTCTTCTGATGGATAATATCCATAAACAGAGATGCCTGTTCTGACAAGATCGAAATGGGATTCCGGAAACGCCAGAGTTGCTCCGCTATTCGCACAGTGGTATAGAGAGATATCTTTGTAGTTGGTTCTACCTATGCTAACAACTTTTTTAAAAGTTGTTAGTTGTCTTTTGAAAAAGTCCTGATCGTTAGTCTGATCCGACGTGGCGAAGTGAGTCGCTACGCCTTCTATGTGTATGTTATCCAAAACACTTACATCTTTCATAAAACGTTCAAAGTCAGATGCAAGAACTCCCTGTCTACTCATACCGGTATCAACTTTAACATGGACTTTCGCTTTAATCCTAAGTTTTGAAGCCACTTTATCTAATTTGGTTGCTGAAATTAAATCGTATAAGAAGAAACGGGCATTGATATTTATTGCGGTCTCAAATGAATCGTGATGTAAGGAGTTTAGGATGAGTAATGGTAGTTTAATTCCTGAATCTCTTATAACGATGGCTTCGTCCAGAGAATTAACACAAAGCCAATCCACACCACATTTAGTAAGTAGCTTTGCCATTTGTATGAGACCATGCCCATAAGCATTAGCCTTGACACAGGGAGCTAGGAGAACATCGTCAGATATTACGCGACGTATCTCATTGACATTATGTCGGATATTATTTTCCGACACTTCTAGCCAGCTTAGTTTGTTCTGGAGTGCTAAGGTCTTCATATTCTCTTCCGATGACTACGGTAGACGAGGTCGAAGGACCCGGTCATTAAAGGGAAGTTTCAATTAGGAGATTAATTATATTGACGCTCTAAGCCATGGTCAACACCGATTTAATTGGACTTGGCTGCGACATGGAGTAAATACTTTTTAAGTAATACTCAATTAGTATAAATGTAACGTAATATCGGTGTTAATTAGGAATTATAACGCTATAAAATGAGCATGCAGTCACCGAAACTATAGAAACGATACTTATGCCTAATTGCCTCTTTATATGCCTTCAACATGAGATCTTTTTCGCCGAAGGCACTTATTAACATTAGTAATGTCGATTTAGGCAGGTGGAAATTAGTCACAAGAGAGTCTACTACATTGAATTCATAACCAGGTGTTATAAAAAGATCAGTCCATCCAGAGCCGTAACCAATATATTCATTAGGGTTTTGTCTTTGCAAAGCTGCTTGTTCAAGAAGACGTACAGTCGTTGTTCCCACTGATAGTATACGCCTCCCTTCTTGCTTCGCCTTGTTAATGGAATTCGCGCTTTCCTCGCTTAATGTCCAGTATTCTGAGTGCATTTTATGAGACCTAGGACCTTCGTTATCTATAGGCCTAAATGAATCCCAACCAACATGTAATGTGGTAAATACAGTCTCAATTTTGCTAGCACGTATCTTGTCAATTAACTGGGTAGTGAAATGAAGGCCAGCCGTTGGTGCAGCAATGCTACCGTCAATTTTCCCGTATACTGTTTGATATCGTTCTTCATCCTGTACAGGTTTGTTGATGTAGGGTGGTAATGGTATCATGCCTAAGGTGGGAATCAGTTCTTCGTCTGATAGGTGCACGATTCTGGTACCATCCTGTTGTACTTCCACTACTTCACCACAAATACCGTTCTCACCATTATCGTTTGGTATGAGGAAGACTGCACCCTTTTTCATACTCCGCCCAGGTTTTACAAGAGTTCTCCATAATCCAGGAGACAAATGCTTAAGCAGTAGAAGTTCTATCTTTCCTCCCGTCGTGGGCCTAATTCCTCGTAGGCGTGCAGGAATAACCCTGCTGTTGTTAAACACAAGGACGTCTCCGCTGTGTAAGTATTCAGGCAAATTAAAGAACGTGTCGTGGTGAATTGATCGATTATTCCGTGACACGATCATTAACCGTGAGTGGTCTCGAGGCTCAGCGGGAGTTTGGGCTATAAGATCTTCAGGGAGCTGGTAATCAAAATCAAATTTGCTCAAAAGTTGTCATTCTCTAAATAAAGGAATTCGTATTTATAGATAGTTGGGCGGCCTTGAGAGTATTGTTGAGTAGCATGGCTATTGTCATAGGGCCTACGCCTCCCGGCACCGGAGTTATTGCTATTGCTTTTTCAGACACCGAGTCAAAGTCTACATCACCAACGAGTTTATAACCTCTTTTTCTCTCAGGGGCGGCAATTCTGTTTATGCCGACATCTATTACTATCACGCCGTCTTTTACCATATTGCGCGTGACGAATTTCGGTTGACCAATAGCTGCAATAAGAATATCCGCCTGTCGTGTGAAAAAACCCAGATCCTTCGTCTTGCTGTGGCATAAAGTGACTGTCGCATTTGATCCCGGTAAACGTTGCATCAATAAATTGGCAATAGGTTTGCCGACTATGTTACTTCGGCCACAAATAACAACGTGCTTTCCTTCTGGACTATAACCATTACGCAAAATCATTTGTTGAATCCCTGCTGGAGTCGCTGATATGAATCTAGGCTTGCCTGAAACCAATAGGCCTACATTAACTGGATGTAAACCATCAACATCCTTCGTCGGGGAAATAGTCTCAATACATTTATCCTCATTGATTTTACTTGGGAGGGGAAGTTGAACTAAAATACCATGAAAGGTGGAATCGTTGTTCAGGCATTCGATGAGGGTGAGAAGATCTTTCTCAGAGGTATCATTCGGCAGCTTGAAAACTTTACTAATCATGCCGACTTGAGAAGCTGCCTTACCTTTATTATTTACATAAATCTGTGAGGCTGGGTCCTCACCAACTAGAATCGCTGCCAAACCAGGAATCATATTGTGGTTTGAATTCAGATCGTTGACCTGAGATGCGATTTCATTCTTGATTTCTTGTGCCAACGCTACTCCGTCTATTAACTTGCCCTTCACTTAATCACCTCTGAAGTGTAAAATCCCCATACGGCTAACTAATTATATAAGGCGTTTATATTCAAAGGAAGACCTCCTAGTCAATCTGGGGTCTATGGATAGAGCTCAAACGGCTGATAATTGTGGCCCGAGTCAAGAATTTGGGAGCTTTCATGATTGGATAACTTCGCTCGTAGTCTTAAATCAGGCAAATTTATTGTAACTACCGAATTAAATCCCCCTAAAGGCACGAATATTCAACCAATTTTGGATAAGGCAAAGCGGTTGAAAGGAGTTGTAGACGCTTTCAACCTTACTGACTCTCATAGGGCTCGTATGGCTATGAGTCCAGTGGCACTAGCTCATCGATTAGTTCTTCAAAATCAAACACCCATTCTACAGATTACCTGTAGGGATAGGAATCGATTAGCTATTCAATCAGATCTTCTTGGAGCATCTACTTTAGGTATTTCTAATCTTCTGTGTATGACTGGCGATCATCCGAAATCAGGCGATCATCCAGAAGCTAAGCCTGTTTTCGATATTGACGCAATTAGATTGTTAGAAATTATTTCTTCCCTAAATTCAGGGAAAGACATGAACGGAAGCGAACTGAGTGGAGAGCCAGAATTTTTCTCTGGAGCTGTCGTGAATCCTGGATCTCTTGAATTGGATAAGGAAATTCGACGTATGGAAGATAAAATTGAGGCGGGAGCAACTTTTTTTCAAACTCAGCCAATTTATGAGCCTTCCCTTTTTCAGGACTTTATTGACCGAGTTAAGAAATTTAAGGTTCCTATAATTTGTGGGATTATCACATTAACTTCTCCTCGAATGGCAAGAAGTCTTAATAAAAATCTTGCAGGAGTGTCTATTCCGAAGTCAGTAATTACAGAACTAGAGGAGTCGTCAGACCTAGAAACAACGACTGTAGCAATTGCTGCGCGCACAATAAAACTGATAAAGCCTATGTGTCAAGGGGTTCATATTATGTCACTAGGTCGAGAAGATTTAATCGGTTCTATACTAGAGAGAGCGGAAGTTGCCTAAAAGGGAACAAGTGGGAGATTCGATATATCTCCTAATAGAGAAATGTAAATAGGAATTTTCCGTACATCAAAATGTACAAGGAATTCCTTGTAATGCCACATCTCAATGTCAGGAAGTATGCTTAGATAAATTTCATGGAGGAATCTCACATTGTTAATCACTGGTGTGGATATTGTAGAGATACCACGGATAAGGCGTATCATAAGTGAATACGGTGACAGGTTTATTTATCGTATATACACTGACGAAGAAATAGTCTTTTGTCGTGGACGGCCAGCTCAATTTGCACGTAGGTTTGCAGCTAAGGAAGCAGTCATGAAGGCACTTGGCACTGGAACAAGAGGGATACGCTGGCGGGATATAGAGATAGTCCGAAAGAAGAACGTTGTACCGGTAGTTAGGCTTCATTCCACTGCTCGTGCACGAGCAGAACAACTTGGTGTAAAGGAGCTGGCTCTCAGTTTGTCAGATACTGATAAGTATGCTGTGGCGACGGTAGTCGGAGAGAGCAAGATAGGAAATTTCACACCGCAGGATAGATAACAAAGATCTTAAATTATGAGTTAGATTAGCTACGTTAAGATTCGTGTCCCGATGCCAAGTAAAATGAGCCTACTCAGCAATATGTAACGGAGGAAAATATGCAAATAGGTATATTCATAACATCTTTTGGTATAGCATCAACTTTAGAAGGACAAGTGCAGCAAGCAGTTGACATCGAGACCGAAGGATTCGAGAGTTTTTGGAGGGCACAAACTCTAAGTGTAGATGCATTGACAGTTTTTGCTCTCGCCGGTCCACGAACCAATAACTTAAAGATGGGAACCGCTGTTATACCCACTTTTACCAGGCATCCGGTAGCATTGGCACAACAAGCTCTCACTGCACAGGAAGCGGCGGGGGGACGAATTACTCTTGGGATAGGTCTATCCCATAAATCAACTGTAGAACAAAAGCTTGGACTTATATTCGATAGACTGGCTTTAAGGATGGAAGAGTATCTCTTGGTTTTAAGATCCTTATTAGACCAACATAAGGTTAGTTTTCGTGGAAAGACGATGAATGTTGATGCCGAATTAAGCGATTTCAATGTGAATTCTAACTCTGTAATAATAGCAGCGCTCGGTCCGAAGATGTTACACATTGCAGGTACTTTAGCCGATGGTACGGTTACTTGGATGGTAGGACCTAAAACCTTAGATACTCATATAGTTCCAATTATTACAAATGCCGCTCGAATAGCGGGACGTCCTGGTCCTAGGATTTGCGTTGGAGTACCGGTGGCTGTAACTGATGATCGTAAGGCTGGAACACAAGCAGCCATTCGTAATTTTGAGAGATATGGCAATTTGCCTAGTTATCAGAACATGTTAAAAAAAGAAGGGCATAGTCATCCATCCCAAATGGCAATAATAGGTAATGAAATAGAAGTCGAACGTGAGATTAGAGCATATTCTAATGTCGGAACTACAGAATTCCTCGCCTCTCCCTTTCCTGTTGGCTCTGATGAAGGAGTGTCATTAACTCGGACTAGAGCTCTACTTAAGTCACTGGTGGGCAAAATTTGAAAGTAGTGACTGTTAGCCAAATGATGCAGATAGAAGCCGGTGCAGTTAAGGCAGGGGTCTCAGTTGATACCCTAATGGAGAATGCCGGACTAGCAGTTGCCAAACGAGCTAGGCATTATCTGGGGCCGGTATTGGGTGTCTCAATTGTAGTATTGGTTGGTTCTGGGAATAACGGGACTGACGGTCTCGTTGCGGCTCGTCATTTAAGAAGATGGGGGGCTAAAGTCGAAGTATTTGTTTGTAGTGCCCGATCAGCACCCGATGAGAAACTGGGGTCCCTCAAAGAGATTGGAGTTACCATAGACGATATCTATTTAAAGAACAATCATTCCAGTGTCCAACAAAGTTTTCAACAGGCACATCTGGTACTAGATGCGGTTCTAGGCACAAATTGTACACGCGAGTTAAGCGGTGTTATCCAGCAAACATTTCTACTGTTGAATGAAATAAAATTGAAAAAT
>CAYSLK010000079.1:0-13001 GCA_964431885.1 uncultured Dehalococcoidia bacterium
AAACTGTTACCAAGTCTGACGGATTGATAGTCGGACTAGAGAACATAATGGAATTATAGAAACATTAAGCATTTCTAATTATTAGTTCTATCCTGTTTTACAAGTTAATCTGCTGTGAATATGTAATCCTACATCCAATCATGTGGATAAGATATGCCTCACACTAGGTATAAACTCACAGAATTCTGTGTCAATTGGGTTTAGTAAATAATTATCTATGTTTTGCAAGCCAATTCAGGATACGTTCAAATTCTGGGGTAACTTCCGGAAGTTTTCTTTCCACATATGAAAAAGCATGATCCAAGCCCTCAATCACTGAAAGAGTTGTAGTAACGTTTCTCTGAGTTAAAGCCTTGGTCATGCTTAAAGAGTGGCCAAGCAATGAGTCTTCGTCTCCACATGAAAGATATGTAGGCGGGAATTTATCCAGGTTAGGGGCATAATTAGGACTAACTAAAGGATTATAGTGTTGGTTAAGAAAGTGTGGTCCCAAATAAGCGCGATTCCAATTAACCTCCACATTCCCTGCGTTTGAACCTGGTTCCTTTGTAGCCAGTGGGAAATCGAACACACCATAAAACAGTAAGGCGCCAGCGAATTGTACTTTAACACCGCCTAAGTCACCGTCATCTAATTTAAGCACAAGGTCGTATGGAGGGTCTGTTAGTGCCACTATAGTTGCAGCTGATAAATTTGCACCTGCTGAGTCTCCCGCAATAAAAAGTCTGGTCCCATCTCCATTAAATCGCTGAGCGTTTAGGGTTGCCCATCGGGCTGTGTAAATACAGTCTTCTAATGCATTTGGATACGGTCTTTCAGGAGCCAGACTATAATCAAGATTGATTACTGTAAAACCACCTTCAGCTAGTCTAGTTGCAGGGGCCCTAACTCTCTCGGGACTTCCAACACACCATCCGCCACCGTGAAGATATAGCAAAACAGGGAATGGACCTTTACCTTTGGGTACATAGACTTCGGCTGTCAATATAAAGTCTCCCCGCTCCCAAATAATTACTTGCTCATGTATTTCAGACATTTCGGGGAGATTTTGATTGGCTTCAGGGTCGTGGATACGAGAGCGTTGAGATTTGATTTCTTCAATAGATTTCGCAGGTGTCGCTTTGACAGAGCGTCCGGCCAATAGGGAAATCCAGTTGTCGTTATTTGGATGTGGCATAGTCAAATCTCCTTAATAGCATAATGGAATATATTTACAATTCATGGTTACTTATTGAGCAGGTCATAGGAGAATAATACTAATCGTTTGTATGTAGGTCAACAGTCAATTAATTGGTGTATGATATGTTTATACTTACCAATATTATCGGTGAGTTCAGATGGATAGGTCGAATAAAAGAGTTTATATATATTTATATATGACAAGTACGATTTTAAATCGTGAACTAGCGTATACAGGTGGGAACAATCACATTATCGTTACAATACTTGGTTTTTATAGTAGTCGGGGATGGATTTATTTTTAGTTAGAGTTTATCATTTCCCTCGTACAATTATCTGGAGGCACAACATTGGAATCATGCAGTATAGCAATAATTGGAGCAACTGGAGCCGTCGGGGTAAAGTTTATAGAACTTCTTGATAGCAGGAAGTTTCCCGCTACTTCCGTACGTGTATGCGCTTCCTCAAGATCTTACGGTAATAAGATCTTGGTGTGTGGTGAAGAATTAACGATTGAGGAACCTACTGCTAAATTATTTAGCGAAGTAGATATAGTTTTTATTTCAGCTAATGGGGATGTTAGTAGAGATTTAGCACCTATGGCTGTGCAAAATGGAGCACTTGTTATCGATGATTCCTCAGCCTTTAGAATGAATGATAACGTTCCTTTGGTAGTTCCGGAGGTGAATGTAGAAGACTTGGAAAAACATGCCGGTATTATTTCAATTCCCAATTGTTCAACAACTCCTCTGGTTATGGTTCTAAAAGCTTTAAATGATGTGAATCCAGTTAGGAGAGTTGTTGTAGACACATTTCAATCGGTTTCAGGTACTGGAAAAGCTGCAGTCAATGAGTTAAGACGTCAATCCGAACAGGTTTTAAATGATGAGAACATTGAATTATCTGAATACCCGCATCAGATTGCATTTAATGTGTTACCTCATATAGAACCATTCCAACCAAATGGCTATACCAGAGAAGAAATGAAAATGCGGGATGAGACTCGTAAGATACTTCACATGCCCGATTTGGCCGTTTCGGCCACGTGTGTCAGAGTTCCCGTAATGGTCAGTCATAGTGAAGCAGTCCATATTGAGTTTACCAATGCGATTAATGTAGAAACGGTTAGAGAACGTATAAGTAATTTTCCGGGAATTGTAGTATTGGACGACCCCGATTCAAATCTATATCCAATGCCTCTTGAGGCCGAAGGCCTAGATGAAGTCCTGGTTGGTCGGATCAGAGAGGATATATCACATCCCAACGGTATTGCAATGTGGATATCATCTGATAACTTGCGTAAAGGCGCTGCTGTAAATGCTCTACAAATTGCTGAGGAAATTTTGATCAGAGATTTGATTACTAGTTAAGATCTGGTACACTGGCGTAGATTGTTGTTTTGCTCTTATGATTGATACAGGAGGAGTTTTATGGCAGAAATAGGTCGTCTTATAACAGCAATGATAACCCCTTTTGATGATGAAGGTAATGTGAACTATGAAGAAGCGAAAAGGTTAGCAAGCTCTCTAGTTGAAGCAGGCTGCGACGGATTTGTTATTACTGGGACGACCGGTGAATCACCTACCTTGTCAGCCTGTGAAAAATTACGCCTGTATGCAGAAATAAAACAAGCGGTGGGAAGCCAGATCTCCGTGGTGGCTGGAACAACAGATAATAATACAGGTGAAAGCATAGAATTAAGTAAAGAGGCCGAAAAACTGGGAGTAGATGGACTTTTACTTACAGTCCCAGCCTATAATAAACCACCTCAAGAGGGTCTATATGAACATTTTAGATCTATAGCTGAGAGTGTGAACATACCGTGTGTTTTGTATAACGTTCCTAGTCGCACAAGTCTAAACATGACATCAGCTACTACGGTGCGATTAAGCAATATTGACAATATTATAGGGGTGAAAGAAGCAAGTAGTGATCCCGTACAAATTGCACATATCATCCGCGACACTCCAGAGGAATTTAAAGTATGGAGTGGAAATGATGACGAGACATTTCCGATAATGTGTATGGGTGGCTACGGCGTTGTCAGCGTGGCTTCCCACATTATTTGCAGCCAAATAAAATCTATGATGGGTTTGGTGCTGGAAGGGGATTTAGAAAAGGCGGGTACCGAGCATTTGAGACTTATGGATATGTTCAAAGGAATGTTCATCATTACCAATCCTATTCCGGTCAAATATGCTGTTCGGAGGGCGGGGTTTAACGTGGGTGACCCACGACTGCCATTAGTACCGCCTGATAAAACTACAGCAAGAAATATTGATGAATTGATGAAGAGGTACAGGATAGACTTACCTGATGTTGACGTTGCCCAGTAGTATAGTAGCGTTGCTACGAGGACCGGATCACAGTTATACCTAGATTATATATTTGAGACGTTTCCTGCTAATACTACTTTTGTATCATAGGAGTTACTTCTATTGTTTCGTGACGATGTGGCCCTGTGGATATTAGATTGATTGGGCAGCCGACGAGTTCTTGTAACCTATCAACATACGATCTAGCTTCCTTAGGAAGATCACTTAAGTTCGTCAAACTTGCGGTTGGTCTGTCCCAACCATCATGTTCTTCGTAAATTGGTTTACATCTTCCTAATTCTGCTATTCCTCCCGGGAAGTCTTGTATGATTCTCCCGTCTAATTCGTATCCTGTGCATATTCTTACTTTGCTAAAGCCATCTAATACATCTAGCCTAGTCAATATGACTGATGTGTATCCGTTAATCCTTGAACTAAATTGTGCAGCTACGGCATCGAACCACCCCACCCGTCTCGGTCGACCGGTGGTTGTACCGAATTCTTGTGCTAATTCTCTTATCGTCTCACCGGTATTATCACTCAGTTCTGTTGGAAATGGTCCCGTACCGACTCTCGTACAGTACGCTTTAAATACCCCCATAATTTCTGTTATATGTCTTGGGTGAATTCCCAGCCCTGTGCATGCACCGCCTATGGTTGGATTAGACGAGGTTACGTATGGATATGTGCCGTGGTCGAGATCCAAAAGAGCGCCTTGTGCGCCTTCAAGGAGCACATGTTCGCCTGAATCCAGAGCTTGTTGGACCGTTTTTTCTACCGGTCCGATAAAAGGACCTAACGCTTGTTTCCAATACTCGCATTTGTCAAGAACAGTATCGAGACTTATGGCGGAGCCATCGTATACTTTAGTTATGACTGCGTTGACATATTCAAGTACGGTTTCAAGTCTAGGCCGAAGGCTGTCTGTGTCGAGGATGTCTGCTGCTCTTATCCCCGTTCTGGCAGCTTTGTCGCTATATGTCGGACCTATACCTTTCCCTGTAGTTCCAAGGGCTTTGGCACCCTTGGATTTTTCTATTAATGAGTCTAGTACTATATGGTAAGGCATAACAATGTGAGCTCGTTCACTCACTAAAAGACGATCAGCTATATCGATACCCCTGTCCTTTAGGGCAAAAATCTCATCCAATAACACATCTGGGTCAACTACCGTACCATTACCGATTACACTTTTGGATCTTGGCCAAAAAATACCAGAAGGTACAAGATGAAGGGAGAATTTCCCTTCTTCGTTTAGTACGGTGTGTCCAGCATTGTTTCCTCCGGAGAAGCGAGCTACAATATTGGCATCTCTAGAGAGAAAGTCGACGATCTTTCCCTTGCCTTCATCACCCCATTGTGCGCCTAAAATAGCGTAGGCTGGCATATCAAGTTTCCTCTTTGAGGTATATATGGAACGTCCCACCTTTTGGCCCACGGGAGTATAGCAGATGCTAATAAGATTGGGAAGTCCCTTTAATAACGTTTTGTTGATTTCAAGTTAGTGGTCATGTTGTAATAGACCTATTTTAGACAAGAGTCTGTTGATGTGGTTGGTTGGTTGTTGCACCACTAGTTCTTTGTTCTTGTGATACAGAATCAGAATTATTGGAGCGAGGGCGATAACCACTCCGTCTTGAATTGTCACCGGGCCTGGAGCTTTTTCTGCTTTTAGTCCTTTTACGGGTCCACAGACCTTTGAAATATGTCGGAGAGAAAAATTCCCTGTCGTCGGCTATATTTGAGAGATCACTCGATAAGTTTGATGGGAAGGCCGCTAGTTCAACATGTTTACCTGTGTCCTTGACAGCTTTAACAGCGTATGAAAAATCTCCGTCACCACTGACAAGTATGGCTATGTCGTAAAGGTCATTCCATGCAAACTTTAGTAGATCTGTAGCTAACATGATATCGATGCCTTTTTCGACTGCCGTATCTCCTCGTATCTTGGATTCTCCTAATCTGACTTCTAGATATGGAGTGCTATACAATACGCTTAGGAATTTTTGTTGATCCAAATAAGCTTGCGTATTACGTTCCGCATCTCTCAACACGTTGTAATAGTATGTACGATATATTTTTCGCCCTTTACTAAGTTTTTTGGAGAAGGCTGCAAAATCTAAATCAAATCTTTTGCAATTTTCCTCTAGGCTATGATATAGGTTACTTCCATCTATGAAGATAGCTACCCGCTGGTCATTAATGCTTGTGTCATTATATTTTTGATTTGAATTCATTAAATTTAAACTTTCCTGTTTGAAATTATATTAATTTAGGCCATCTGATTGTAACCAAGTTCACCTTCTAATTCCCATAGTGAAAGGTCTACACCGTGGATTATTTCATCTATCTCACTCTGGGTGATACATAAAGGCGGTCCAATTTGTATGACATTAGTGCTCATACGTAGAATTAATCCATGAGACCTAAATTTTTCGTTGAGACGCCCCGGTATGTTCGCGGTAACATCGAAAGGCTTTTTAGTTACTTTATCTTCTACTAGTTCAACCGCAACCATTAGTCCTAAACCTCTTACGTCGCCAACAATTGGGTGGTCTATTTTTAAACCTTCCAATTGATCCTTTAGATACTTCCCCACAGTCGCGGCATTTTCTACTAACTTTTCGTTTTCCATTAGTTCTATATTTTTCAGAGAAGCTGCAGCTGCTACGGGATGACCCGCAAAAGTCAACGAATGACGGAGATAATTATCTTCACCGCCGAAATACTCTGCTATCTCTTTTTTCACGATAGTAGCTGCTAATGGTAGGTAACTGCTTACAATGCCTTTAGCGACTACCATAATATCTGGGACAATATTCCAGTGTTCAATGGCGAACATTTTCCCGGTTCGGCCGAATCCGCTTATAACCTCATCGTCTATAAGTAATACACCGTATTTGTCACATATATTTCTTAGCATTGGCCAATACTCGTCGCCTGGCACAACAGCGCCCATAGGATTGGAAACTGGTTCAGCAATGACGGCGGCGACAGTTTCGGGTTGATTGAAAAGAATGAGATCTTCTACTGCTTGGGCGCATTTAATTGCACACTCTGAAGGTGAACGTCCGTCGAGTTCGCAGCGATAAGGGAGCGGTTGTGGAGCGTGCAGAGTGCCAGGATAGATTGGTTCCCAGTCTGCCCTCGGTTGAGCTGTCATTGACCCCAACCAGAGAACCCCTCCGGTTGTCCCGTGGTATGAGCCTTTACGACTTATAATCTTGTGTCGTCCCGGTTCGCCTCGCCTTTTATGATAAGCTCTTGCTATCTTTAGCGCTGTCTCGGTTGCTTCTGATCCTCCACTGACAGGGAATACGCGGCTCAAACTACCCGGGGTAATTTCAGCCAGTTTCTTTGCCAATTTAATAGTGGGAATTGTCGTAGTTCCGTTGGAAAAGTAGGTTATTTTCAGCATTTGTTCGTATGCTGCTTCAACTATTTCCGTCCTGCCATATCCAACGTTTACTGAATTATAGCCGCCGTTCACGTCTATCCAGATTTTCCCCTCAGAATCAGTAACTTTGGTGCCTTTTGCTCCTACAATGATTGTTGGATTACCTTGCTCAGCCATTTGAGTCCAATCTAGGTTGTGCATCCAGAGATATTTTAGAGCCAACTCCTTAAGGGAATCACTTTCAATGGTGCTTGTCATAACCGCTATCCTTCTTCTGCAAGCCTTGATTGACGATAATGTCTTCCTGATTATTATCGTCACGCTTAGTGTACCCTCCCTTGGCGACTAGTACAAGCTATTGTAATGTTTACGGTTTCAAGACATCGGATTAAATTGTTATAGTTTAATTTATGTCATAGAATGTCATCATGCGCCGTTTCGGTTGTTGGATGTTTTGTTAGAAGTGTCGGACTGGTTGTAGTATTTTTGAAATCACGCGTTAAATTCGTATAACTCATTAGGAGGGTCGTATGAGGTTTGGAACAATTATGTTCCCGGTAAGCCATAATCCTGAACGTGACGGAATTGTTATAGACAATGCTCTTAAAGAAATAGAATTAATGGAACATTTAGATTTCGATGCAGTATGGCTCACTGAACATCACTTTGATGGTGCGTCCGCCTATGCTGACCCGGTTGTATTTGCCGCGGCTGTTGCTTCACGTACGGATAGGATAAAAATCGGATTTGCTGTGGTTGAATTAGCTTTTCATCATCCGGTCCGCTTAGCGGCTCAAACAGCACTTCTAGATAATTTAAGTAAAGGGCGCCTTATAGTTGGCCTAGGAAGAGGTTCGGCATTTAACCACTATGAATACATCGGTTTTGGTATCACAATGGAAGAAGGATTAGAGAGATTGCCAGAGGCCGAGGATTTATTGATAAAGTCTTGGACTACCAAAGACTTACGGTATGACGGGAAATTTTGGAAGGTGGCTTTTCCTGAACTTCGTCCAAAACCTTTACAGAAGCCGCACCCGCCTTTGGTAAGGGCTTGCATAAGCGAGAAATCTACTGTGGATATGGCAAAGATTGGTCGACCAATTCTTTTGGGGGGCGTGGATGTAGCAGTGGCTCAAAATCGTCTAGCAGTTTATGAGAATACCATGAAAGAAGTAGGATTTAACGATAATATAATAGAAGACACTCTTGAACAAACATGGATATCCAAGAATCTGTTTGTGGGTGAAAGTTATTCACATGCACGAGAGATCGCAGAAGCTGGCTTTGTGCGAGAACGCAAACATTTTCGTGAAGCGAGAGAGCTTTACAATCCTGGTGGATTTACGGCTCCAGATCCTGATAAACCTATTCCAGCTAGCGAAGACTTTGATAAGTCTTTTATTATTGGGACCCACAGCCAAGTCGCAGATCAGATCGGTGAAATGAGAGATATAGGAGCCCGAAATCTAATGTTTAAAATAAATGTGGGAGAGCTGGACACAATAGATGTTCAGTCTTCGATGCGTCTCTTTTCGCAAAAAGTTATGCCATTATTTAAAGATGTACATAAGAGATAGGGCGTCAGTATTGTTATCTTAAAACTTCATTCGCTATGTTATCTAAAGTTATCTTAGTTTCTATTTCACCTTCAGTGGGCAAGCGTATTGTTACTCCGTTTGCTCCTGATTCTTCAAACTGTTTTATCAAATCAGCATTAGCTTCCTGCCCAAATACAATAATCTGAATCGACTCTGGATCTCGACTTGCTTCTGTTGCGAGCCTATTTAATTCAATACGACCATGCCGTACATCTTCTGGGGTTACTCGGTTTGGTAGCCAGCCATCACCATATTCAACGACTCTTCTGAAAACATTTTTGGCCATGCCACCCAAAAGGACAGGAGGGTGAGGACGCTGGACGGACCTAGGAAAGGAATATACCGGCGGAAAATCGTAATACTTGCCATGATATTCACTCTTTACCTGTGTCCAAAGCTGCTTCATAGCATTTACTGCTTCTTTTGTCTGGGTCCATCTGTGAGGATAATCTCCTCCAAACATCTCTATTTCTTCTTTTAACCAACCTGCACCTATGCCAAATAAGAATCGACCCTGTGAATACATGTCTAGTGTTGCCACTTCTTTGGCCAACAGTAGAGGGTTACGTTGAGGTACTAAGCAAATACCTGTACCCAAAATTAATGACTTAGTAACAGCTGATGCTCTACCTAACGCAACAAATGGATCTACAATGTCGGCATATACTTTAGGAATAACACCATCTTCAGACCCAGGCCAAGGACTAGATGTCTCTACAGGAAGGATTGGGTGCTCGGGAACAAAGAGAGATGTAAATCCCATATCTTCAATTAGTTTGGCGAGTGGTGCTATATCCATTGAGTAGTCAGTAGGGAAGGTCGATATACCAATATCCATGATGTTGGGCCTCCATTTAATATAGTCCGTAAGGTAAGTCTAATGGATTTTGTGCAATGAAGTCTACAAGCGATTTCTAAGTACTTTTGGGAAATTCATGAATATGAACGAAAAATAACATATTTAATCTCACATTACATCTGGTATTTACACGGGACGGTCCATGGTTTTGTTAAAGTGTTTCTGGGGAAATTTCCATCAAAAACATACACGTGAAATGATTTAGGAGTCAATTGACACTCCGAGGGAGCTATTATATGATTCCCTCGCTATTAAGTCGAGTACGGCAACGTAGCTCAGGGGCAGAGCGGGCGCTTCATAAGCGCTAGGTCAGTGGTTCGAACCCACTCGTTGCCACCACACTGATATTTCTAAACACATCATTAGGGTCTGGTTCGGCAATAGCTCCCCGATGCTGGACGCGGGCGGTTAGCTCAGCCCGGTTAGAGCGCTTGCTTCACACGCAAGAGGCCGGAGGTGCAAGTCCTCCACCGCCCACCATTAGTTTAGAAACAAAATAATCCCTCTCGTTAAGTTGAGAGGCCAATTATTTTGGACCAGTACATCAACACCGAAGTATTTGAGAGAACATAGTGGTACAAGGTAATTAGCAAAGCATGGCTAAATGTTATCCTAAGGTACGTATAAGAACATAGGAACTCATTACTCACATGCAAGAGGTCGGAGAGAGAGGTTCAAGTCCTCCCCCACCCATGTCTATAACCAAAAGGATTACCTTCTTTTCTTTTAGTGGGGCCTTTAGGGATTTTATCTACTTCAATATCTGCTAGTTTGGTGTACAAGGTGATTACTCTTATAAACATCAAATTGACAGATAGAATTGGACATTGCTGTAATATGGTAAATTGGAAGCGGGCGATGGGATTTGAACCCACGGCCCTTTGCTTGGGAAGCAAATGCTCTACACCTGAGCTACGCCCGCTCATTGTGTAAGAACGAATAAAGTGATTGCAAATAGAACGATCGGCCACTCTGATTTTAACAATTCTAGTCGCGTTACTCAAGTTGTAAATTTGATGTTTGACTCTGTTGGATTTTCGCCTATATTAATCAGTTAAAGACAAATAATATTGGAGGCTATGATATGACCTTAAAACCGGCTATATTGGAAATGGGTATGGGTATTGATCTACATGGACATGATTATACACGAGCTGCAAGGCGTGCCGTTTGGAATGCAGTTCATCAAAGCAGTTTAATGTTTTTGAACATTTTCGGACCTGATACGAGTCGCAATATGATTGTAGATGTTACGATTGGGATACCTAAACCCGAAGAGGTTAACCAAAAGGAAGTTTTAAAAGTTTTGCCACATGGTAAAGGGATAGTCAAGGTTATTCCAGGAGGATTGGAGATTGAAGGCAAAGCTGGATCCGGGGATTTCACTATTATGGCAAATGCGGCTGTAATAGTGAAATTGGAGATTACGTAATCAAATCCCACTTATTGAGAAACAATGATCTAATATGACAGTTTCACCGATGTGCGTAGCTTTGCAACTTTGTTATCACAGGTTTTAATCAGACCGATTGGTTGGCGTTCGCAATCTGAGTATTGCTAAACCAGGTTTTTATATTACTGTGAACATTTAGAGTCTTGCAAGTCAGACAAATCAGGGAAGTTGGCCATTGGTAGAGTTACTCCGGTCTCCTCATAATTCTCAATGAGAAGCCTAATGTCGTTTGGGATACATCTTGAAAGTCCAGTATCAGCATTAAAGGCTACATAGATCATTTCTGATTTATTAAGTAGGTCATCAGATTTTGACCGGTACATTTCCGCATTCATGGTTAGACTTTTCACGCCTATCTTTGATGTCTTGATGTAGACAGTTACTAAATCATCAAGTCGTCCGGGTGATTTATATTCTAAGGTCGCTTTTACTGTGACCATATCAAAATATCGTCGTAGATTTGCGCTATAAATATTCAATCCTAAATTGCGAAAATATTCGCCTTGTATAATGTCAATATAGGTTACATAGCAGGCATTGTAAACAATTCCTTGAGCATCACATTCCGACCATCTTACTCGAAGATCAGCATTAAATTTAAAATCGAGTTTTGACATGAAATCACCTAACCTTGACACATTTTTGGAGCTAAAGATATACTTTGTAGCGTGGACATGCAAGTAGAAAAAGAATGCGTAGTTATACGCCGTAACGAACGTGAAGTTGAAATCTCTTCTGGGTCAATGACCAGGTTAGCCGGTGTTTCAGAGGGGTTAATGGGTGCGAAAGGCATCCATCTGGCTATAGCGACTATACCACCCGGCTGTTCTTCGACGGCACATTATCATGTTAATTGTGAATCTGCTATTTACGTTACGAATGGATCGGGAAGGTTCTTAGTTGGCAAAAATTTAGAAACGTCGATTGATATAGGTGTTGGAGACTTTATATATGTGCCTCCTGAGGCAGTTCATCAACCCATTAATGATAGTCTAAGTGAGCCTCTGGAGTTGATAGTTGCCAGAAATACACCAGTTGAGATTGTTGTCGAATATAAGCCTAATTCCGGTTCAGCGTAATATCGAATTTAGCTTACGTAGTAGTGTATACTGGATATAAATTGGATCGAGTGAATGTATTCAGTTCGCGAGTTGTTTGCACATCGTGGGGCCACTAGCTCAGTCGGTTAGAGCGCAGTCCTGATAAGACTGAGGTCCCTGGTTCGATTCCAGGGTGGCCCACTTTCCAATTTACCAAAGGCTTTCCGATTTCTTCTACCTAAGTATCTGTGATTCGTATTGATCAAATCGCTGGTGTATCATCTCGCAGGCGTCTGCGGTCGCTTTCAGTATATCTTCGTTGCTTGTATCTCGTGAAAAATTGCCTTTCACACAGTTTTCGGTAAAAGAGGCCTGTAGTTTGGCTCTATAAAGCCAGCGTGTGTACCCCCTCACCCAATCTGCTAACTCTGGGGAAACATCGATCGTGAATGGCGAAGAAACTGTTCCCTGGGAATTTGTGACTCGTAGTTCAAATGTGTGATCTCGTACCTGTATGTCGAATCCAATGCCGGCTTTTGGAAATTCAAGGCTAAGTTGTATTTGAATATTGGTGCCAGTTGCCAAAGTATTGTCCTCCCTAGAAATACATTTTAAGTTTGTCTTATGGGTTTATAAGAGGAAGATTCTTTGATGGGTTTATAGGACGTCTTTCTATAAAGGCTAAACGCCTTTCTTCTGATTCTTCTGACTCTACATAATGTTTAGCGTATCGTTCTGTAGGGCTTGGGATACCTTCTGCATACTCCGACATTTCATTGAAAGTGATTTTTTGAAGTTGTAGGATGATGGGACTATTGTTCTTTATTAGTTTGCAGTAACGATCAACCTCCATTTCTAATTGAGTGTGATCTACTACTGAATTGATCAGTCCCATTTCATAGGCTTGCTGGGCGCTGTATTGTTGCGTGAGCATCCATATTTCTCTAGCTTTTTTTTGCCCTACAACATGAGCTAAGTAACCAACTCCAAAGCCAGATGCAGGACTGCCAACCCTAGGACCAGTCTGACCAAACCTTGATCTGGTAGAAGCCACTGTGAAGTCACACATATAAGCGAGGATATTTCCCGAACCTATTGCAAAACCATCTACCATTGCGATTACTGGTTTGGGCATGTGGCGAATCAGATCAATAAAT
>CAYSLK010000080.1:0-2879 GCA_964431885.1 uncultured Dehalococcoidia bacterium
AATTGCCTACCGCCCGAAAATTCAGAAATATGGTCGTCGCATGGACCGGGCCAACCGCAACATGCGTATGATTCGTCGTTTCAGTGTAATTTACTGGATGGTAAATATGTGGCATACCTGGCAGGTTGCCCCTAGAAAAATTGAGGTAGAACCAACATCAATTTTATTAACCATGGACCCAGCAATTAATGAAGTAGGATTACGTCTGTCTTTTGCCCTTGATTAAACAAATTTTTCGATCCCGTTCACTACTTTGGTTTGCCGGAACCATCATTACGATTTTTACTATTTCCTGCGCGGATTCAAATTATCCGATGGATAACTGGATTGATATCCCTTTACAGGAAATGGAACCGCCAGCGGTGTTTTTTAACCCACATGAGATCAACGTAAGTGCAGGTGATACATTTGCTATTAATCTTTATGTATTGCAGGTTGACAGTGTCGCTGGTATACATCTTCGTGTACAGTATCTTCGTGAAAACCTCCAGTTTTTAGATATGGAAGTAGGCGAATTATTTATTGACGCTTATGACACTCTATTTCTATGGGATTCTACTGAAGCCAGTTACCTGGATGTATATTCATTTTATTTAGCTGATGAATACACTTACTCATCAGGAACCGCATCTATTGCAACAGCCTATTTCAGGGCCAAAAATTCCATTGATTCTGAACTTATATATTTACAGCCATGGACCAGAATGGTTACACCTAATAATGAACCGATCATAATCAAATCGTATGGTAAAGCAACGATAAAAGTTGACTAGAATTTTAGCGGTTTAATGGCAAAGTGAAATGATTAAGCGTATTCCTCAACTATTAATCCTGATTGTTTTTGTCACTCAGTTGCGTGGCCAAGGTGGTGGCCTTGGATATGGCGATATGGTAATCATGGAAATCCCATTCACCCATATAGATTCAATTTTAGCTGAAAGTCATGACAATTGGGATTTTTCAGATTATAATGGGAGTGGCAATGGCTCTGGTGCAAACAATCAGGACTACGCATTTACTTTGAACGTTACCGATACGCTTACACTTGATATCTCAGTTTGTGATCCCATTACCAATTTTGATTCAATGCTGGGAGTATTTAGAAGAACAGTAAATGATACCTTTGTTGATTCAAGTTTGACATGTATCTATCCTGATTCAGGGCAGGGATTATCTTTAATTGACTGTTTTGCTGAAGATTCTTATGCCTGTACACCAGCAATTGGAGGTGAGGATAGCCCTAATTATAAAAGTGTTATATATGGATATGAATTAACGCCAGATGTCAATAATTGGATTAACCTAGCATTTATAACAAGTATAGGTAATAATATTCTAGGTACTGCACAGATAAATGCTGCGGTAATCCCAAGCTCCGGGGATTTTTCTGTATCGGTGTGGTTTTACACAGAACAAAACGATAATCTACCAACAGCAACAATTTTATCACAAGCTGGGGGTGCGGGAACAAATTTTTACATTGGGAGAAATGATGAGGATAAACTCCAGATAACAGATGATTGGGATACAGGAATAGATTGGTCTAGTATTGAGGGATCAACGCTCCGTCTTACCGTAACTAAATCAGCTACTGATACCAAATTATATCTTGATGGTGTGCTGTTAGCTGAACGAGGTTCCGCTATAAGCAACCCAGCCGGCCAACCATTCTATATTGGTGTACGTGGAGATGGTACTAGCGGGCACATAAATGGTATTTTTGATAAAGTAGCGGTCTGGGATGTGGAATTATCAGAAGCAGCTGTAGCGGATTTATATAACAATGGTTTGAATGCAACCATCAATGTAGGTAATTATGAGTCATCTGGTGATCTGAATGGTTATTGGATGTTCGATGAAAAAACTGGTCTTTTAGCGGATCTTAGCGGAAATGGGAATACATTAGTTACAAATTTTGTTGTTGGAGGTTGGTACCTAGGTGGGTATGAACCAGTAACATATTATATCGTTGTTGATACTTATTCGGCAGCAGTAGAAGGTTCTCCGAAACGTTTCCGGATAAATGTAACTCATCATGTGCCCCCTTATATAACTGGCTTTGATTTAGCTGAAGACAACAGTTATGTGGAAATAACCTTCAATAAAAACACATATACTTTTGAGGAACCTTGGGTAACGGGTGATCACTCTTTATCAATAGCTGACTTTGAACTTTCAAATTTCCAAGCAAACGGTGGCGTGGCGCCTTTGCCCGTTATTAATGCCATTAGAAATACCGATGGAAATCCATTACAGGGCGGTGAACTTACTGTGCTGTGTAGCCTAGCACTTGACCCAAACCAAGCATCTGGAGTTGAAACCTTTGAAATAAAACCTGCTACCAGCACCTCGATTTATGATGGCGGTGGAACACCAATGGAAGATACGACGACCACTGGTATAATCACATTGAATGGGGCAGTTGTTGTAATCGATACTGCTATCCTAGCAGATAACAATAGTTACATAACAATTATGTTTAATGATACCGTTTACACAAATGAAGCTGCCACAGCACCTTTAATATCCGATGATTTTAACTTAATCTTTAATCAAAATACTGGTAATGCAACCAATGTAACTATTTCGAGTTTAACAAATAATGTTGGTGAAGCTTTAACAAGTGGTGTGGATACAGTAAGGATCTATTTGAATGTTATAAATAGCCCTGCTAGTGGTGCAGAATCCTTTATTATTCAACCAGAAAACAATTTATCAATCTACAATAAATACAGCTCACCAATGCTTACTAATACAACAACAGGGGATGTTTACTTGAATGATAAACTGGCACCCTCAATTACGGAAACAAATCTACAGGAAAATAATAATGTTAG
Source organism: uncultured Dehalococcoidia bacterium (assembly GCA_964431885.1). Classification (GTDB taxonomy): domain Bacteria; phylum Chloroflexota; class Dehalococcoidia; order Lucifugimonadales; family CAUZEB01; genus CAUZEB01. The sequence continues at coordinate 2,838 of CAYSLK010000080.1, forward strand.
TTTCACCACCAGTGAACGATTATACAAAACCACCAACCAGTC
>CAYSLK010000081.1:0-21855 GCA_964431885.1 uncultured Dehalococcoidia bacterium
CTGTTTCACGGTATTACTGTAAGTCCTGCTGCAAGGACACCATATTTAGCCACTTCTTCGTCTTCAAGGCCGGTTCCGCCACTTGCTCCAATGCCTCCTATCAACAAACCATTTTTATATATTGGTAAGCCTCCTTGTCCGGGTATGAAATTACCGTTCTGAGTTGCCATAAAACCCTGAAACACGGGTTCTTGAATACGTGGAGCTAACTCCGCACCCGATAATTGAAAACAGGCTGCTGCCAGTGCCTTGCCACGTGATATTATTGGTGTTCTCCACGAAGCTCCGTCTATCCTAAACATTGAAATAAGATCTCCTCTGGGGTCCACTACAGAAACACTCATTTTCACTCCGAGTTCCTGGATCTTCTTCTTAGTGAGATTCAAAATGTTCTCAGTTTCTGTTAGCGTTAGAGATGTCATTGCCCTTCCTCCACATTAATATATTAAATTTGAATTATCCTAAATCTGTTAGACTGTTCATTAGCATAAAGGTCTTTCAAGTATTTCATTAGAAATGGTCCGGCGAATTAATTGACCATGAGGGACATTATCATTTAATTTACCGTCACATATGATTATTCGACCCCGTAACATGGTTGTTATTGGCCACCCTACTATATTCCAACCCTCCCAAATGCTGTAGTCTTCTAAGTGCAGATCGTCCATCGAGAGCGTCTTCACAATAGTGGGATCTATTATGGTGATGTCTGCGTCACTACCAGTTGCTATAATCCCTTTTCTAGGGTATAGACCGAACAGCTTTGCGGCGTTGGTTGATGTGATATCAACAAATTGCTTCAAGCTAGCTTTTCGTTTAACAACAGTTTCAGTGTAGGTGACCCCCATTCTTGTCTCAATGCCATTATGCCCGCCGGTCACGTCGGCTACCGTTTTGAATCTGGTTTTTTCCTCCCAAGTTGTAGAAACGAGATCGGTAGCTATAGTTGATAACTTTCCATCTATCAGCCCTTCCCAAAGTGACTGGCTATCCTGGGCTGATTTAAGAGAAGGGTAAGTATGGTATTTCATACCGTGCTCCTCTTTGTAATTATTGGAATTAAAGCAGGCGTAATTGTGCAACGTTTCTCCATAGATTGGAAGACCACGAAGTCTAGCCTGATCAATCACCTGTATACCTTCCTTTGCACTGACGTGCACGAAATATATAGAACACTTTAACCTTTCTGCGAGGTTTATAACGCGATTGAACGACACTTCCTCAGATATATTGGTATGGATTCGATGCATATTCCACCAGTCCCATAGGTCATTCGACTTCGCTCTAGAATAATTGTAATGAACCATTTCATCGTCCTCAGAATGAACTAGCAATATGCCAGCGTGTGTGGATAGCTTCTTCATTATGACAGCCAGTCTACCGAAATCAGTTTTGTTGTCCTGCATCTGAGGACTAGGGGGACGTATGCTGGTTGTGAAGATTTTGAAGCTGGGAAAACCATCTTGAATCAATTCCGGGATTTGATCAATGTGCTCTGCGCTCGCACCTTTGGTAAAAATAGGGTGATATGAAAAATCAGTGAAGGCATTCCCATCCCAGCGGTCATTAGCTTCATCCAAAGCGTGTTTGATATCATACCCGGGTATTTGAGTGGCGAAATCTAGGACCGTTGTAGTCCCGCCGTATATGGCGGCCAGAGATACCGGAGCGGCACCCGAACGTTCCGGTTGTCGGGGTCCACCTATATGAGCATGAGGTTCAATACCCCCTGGCACAACAATTTTGCCTGAGGCATCAATAATTTTGACTGCATCAACTTGTAAGGTATGTGGATGAACTAATCCAATGATTTTTTCACCTTTGATAAGTATATCCCAATTACCTGGACCGTCGGAAGTTACTACTAATCCTCCCTTAATAATTAAATCAATCACGACAATTCCCTCTTCAAAGTGGATACGACTGCATCTCCTACTTGGGATGTAGTGGATGACCCTCCGAGGTCTGGAGTTAATGTGGCTCCACAGCGAAGTACTTCAAGGACAGCCGCTTGGATACATTCTGATGCGTTGCTTTCACCTAAATGTTTCAGCATCATGGCAGCAGATATTATAGCTGCCATGGGATTTGCTATACCTTTCCCTGCTATGTCAGGCGCGCTCCCGTGAACAGGTTCAAACATTGAAGGATATATCCTTTCTGGGTTTATATTACCGCTACTAGCAAGTCCCATGCTGCCCGTTATAATTGCACCAATGTCTGTTAGGATATCTCCGAATAGATTACTGGCAACTACTACATCGAAATCCTCGGGTCGCCTAATAAAGTCCATGCATGCAGCATCTATTAGGAGTGATTGAGTGCTGATATCAGGATAAAGGGACGAGACTTTTTTAAAAGCGGTATCCCAAGTTACCATCCCATACCCCTGCGCATTGGATTTGGTTATAGAAGTGACATTAAATTTCTTCTTCCGTTTGATAGCAAGTTCGAAAGCGTAGGTTATTACCCTTTCACATCCCCTTTTTGTAAATACAGCAGTTTGGATACCTACTTCCTGAGGAAAGTCCCTATATAGAAATCCCCCTACATCAGCATACTCACCTTCTGTGTTTTCTCGTATGCCAACCATATCAATATCCCATGGCTTCTTGTCTTTCAATGGAGAAGTAATACCAGGGAAAAGAATGCTTGGTCTTTCACAAACATATTGATCAAAATTGCGGCGAATTGGCAGTAACAACCCATTCAAAGTGATATGGTCTTGGATGTCTGGATGTCCAACAGCCCCTAGGTAAATTGAATCAAAAGAGTTGAGTGTGTCAAGAGCACTTTTAGGCATCATTAATCCGTGTTTAAAATAGAAATCAGATCCCCAGCAATACTCAGTAAAATTTAGTCCGATACCGAATTCTTCAGATATCAGGTTAAGAACCTTAATACCTTCTTCAATTACCTCAATCCCGATACCGTCCCCTGGGATAACGGCTATCTTATGGGTCGTCATATTTACACCTCCGTCAATTTAAATAAAGCTGGAAATTTCCATAAAAGAATGGGCTTGCAATCCACTATTTGGGATCGATTAAGTCGTGCCCCCAACCGTTTTTATAGCTTGGCAGCCTAGCAAAGAGACATCCTTAGGTGGTGGGGTCCCGTACAGGCTACCATATTGTAAAGGGACATCTTCTATAAGTTCTTGATAACTGACCCATTGCCAGCCTTTATTAACCTGTGGATATAAATCCAGTACACGACAGAAATATATGAGATCAATATGCTGATGATATCCGGTCACTGGATCATTTATGTCTTCAATTAAGATTGTGACCGGTGGTGGAACTTGCATCGGATACGAGACTTCGATTTTGAGACCATCCGATACTATTTGAACTTCCAACCCGGTTTCTTCGGTTATTTCACGCAAGACGGCATCTACAGGATCCTCATTAATTTCAATGTGGCCGCCAGGTGGCAACCACGCTTTCACTTTCGGATGCCAATGAAGCAACACGTTGTTGAGATGAACCACGAATCCCGTAGCTGTAAAATGTCGCTCTGTTGTCATAGATAGTCGGTGCGCTCCACATTTATTTCTCTTAAATTCGTTTGAAGTTTCACTTTACTTGATGTGTTCTAAGACTAATCCTATGTAAATATAACTCTCAAGACGAGATCATCGGATATATAGGTGGATCTTGTCAAGATAAATGTTTATATATGGGTCATTTATAATTACGACTGCACATCTGCTCGGGTAACTACTGTTATAGAGATAGTGGCAATTTCTCATCAGTTAACCTCTTCACCACAATGTGGTTACATGTTCTAGTTGCCCAACCGTAGTTAGTTAGATACTGTTACTAGTGTGATTTTAGATTGCTATTCGTATATAAAGTCTCGTTGACAATTGAAATACTGTGGGATATGCTGGCCACCAATATGGACTGATTTATGTTGGAAATAATATCCTGCCGACTATCGAAATTTCTTGAACTTTGGCGTATTTATTTTCTGATTGATTTTAATTAATAGAATAGAAAACTTCTTGCACTAGGACTATTTCCCTAAGAGCCTGTGGACTCCGCAAATTTTCAAGTTGCATTGAGAGTAGGAGAGAGATTTGATGAACGATCCACTCGTTATAGCCGATAAAAAATTTAATTCCAGACTCATGGTAGGAACAGGGCGGCATAGGAGTATGGATGAAATGGTAAAATCTGTCCAGTCGTCTGGTGCAGAAATAATCACTGTAGCGATCAGGCGACTTGATTTAGATAATTTGGAGGAAAAAAACATATTAGATTATTTTGATTGGGATAAATATACCATACTTCCTAATACAGCTGGTTGTAAAACAGCAAAAGAAGCAGTCTTTACCGCTCATTTGGCTCGAGAAGTGACAGGGTCAAATTGGATTAAAGTTGAAGTTATTCCTGATCCAAGATATTTGCTACCAGATCCAATTGGAACTTACGAGGCATGCCAAACGTTAGTGGATGAAGGGTATGTAGTGTTGCCATATATACATGCTGATCCTACTTTAGCGATGAAACTGGAAAGCATTGGGTGTGCAACTGTTATGCCACTAGGTTCTTCCATTGGTTCAGGCCAAGGTGTGCAGACTATAGATGAAATAAGGATAATTGTTGCAGAGGCTAAAGTGCCTGTAGTAGTAGATGCCGGTCTTGCCGTACCGTCAGAGGCATCTCAAGTCCTCGAAGAAGGTGCTGACTGCGTTCTGGTTAATAGTGCTATAGCTCAAGCAGAAGACCCGACTTTGATGGGTGAGGCATTTAAATTAGGAGTTGAAGCCGGTCGTAAATCCTATTTGGCAGGCCGTATTCCACGTAAGGACTTTGGCAGTGCTAGTAGCCCATTGACTGGCATTGCTGGATCTATTAATTCTTAGGACAACATTGTGATCCCTGAATTTGCGCAACCTTCTCTGTGTTTTGTGACCGACAGAAAACGATGTAACGGTAGACAATTACAAGAAGTCGTTTCTATGGCTGTCGAAGGAGGCGTTGATATGGTGCAAGTTAGGGAGAAAGATTTATCAGCCAACGAACTGCTTGAACTTTCTTTGGAGATTCGTGAGATCACCTATGGCAAGGCGATGCTTTTTATCAACGATAGGGTAGATGTTGCTTTAGCTTGCCGTGCTGATGGCGTTCAACTAGGAGAGAAAGGATTACCTTTACGGCTTACTCGTGAGTTAGTTAAAGGCAAACTTATCATAGGAAAATCTGTCCACAGTAAAAAGACAGCTATTGCCTCCTACGTACAAAAAGCGGATATGTTGGTAGCAGGGACTGTATTCTATACTAAATCGCACACAGATACCGACCCAAGTGGCGTTGGTTTATTATCTGAAATTATAAGTGAGGTTCCCATACCAATCTTGGGGATTGGAGGCATCAATGCTCAGAATGTCGTGTCTGTGATAAAAAGTGGTGCATCCGGAGTAGCTGTAATCACAGCAATTTCGGAGAGTTCAGACCCTTCACTTGCTTCTACTGATCTAATCTCCAAAATGAAGAGAGCTTGGAATGATGACTCGAAAATTAGTAAATTGAGGATAGACCATGATTGAGTTAGTGATTAATGGGAAGCAGACATTTATCGAAGAACCAGTAACATTATTATCTTACTTGGAGTCACTTGGGGTAAAATTCAAGAATATAGCGGTGGCCCATAACGGAATTGTCTTACGTGGAGAAGAAATCAACACTGTTATTTTATCTGATGGAGACAATGTTGAAGTAGTAAGAGCGGTTGGCGGCGGATGAATATAGCCTTACGGGTGATTACCCAATAAGATTATGATTTGTGACAAGATCGAGCCGTTTGGAATTAAGATGCAAAGAGTTACTTTGACTTACGCGCCTTATAGATGATGGAGAACGGTACCTTACTTAATCTTTCGTAAATCTGTTCCCATTTGCGGCCAGTATAAGGAATCAATCTTTTTTCAAGTTCGTTCATTTCGAATATCGGATATGGATATGGTTCCTTTATACTTTCAATAGTAAATCCGCTGGATGTTATAAGTTCGAACATCTCCTCTATAGTGTGAAAAAAAGTCAGACCCTTTTGACCGTGGTATGAAGTCGTGTCTTCCCAAACTTCTATTGGAGGATTGAAATAGTTAGTTACCATAAGATTCTTATATTGTTGGTCCCATTCGAATGCAGCCAAAGGGTGAACTGTAGCAATTATCAACAATCCGCCCATTCTTAGCATTCTACGACACTCCATTAAGCAGATCTTTAGGTTTGTGACGAATTCCCATCCGAATGATGAAAGGATTATGTCAAATTTTGAGTCCTTAAACATGTTTAAGTGTTCTATGTCACCCAGTACGAGTTCAACGCGAGCCTTTTCCTGCTTGACAAGTTTCTTTGCTTTACTCAGTTGTCTGTTGGAGAAATCTACTGCGGTTGTATGGGCTCCCCATTTCGATAGTGCAATGGAATTTTGAGCGCCACCACAGGCCAGTTCTAAAATGTTCTTACCGGCAACATCACCTAATATACCAAGTTCTTTTTCTCCTGGGCACAAAGGGGAGTAGTGAACATCTTCAAGAGAAATAATAGTATCAATCTGATATTCATCAGACATCTCGTCCCATCCGGTTTGTATAGCTCTTTTGATATTATTTGATGACACTCTGATGACTGTTTTATATGTGTTAGGATGTGGCTGAAATTAGGTAAGAGAATTCCGTCTATATTGATATGTAGAAAAGTGATTAGTATGGCCCCAACGGAATTCGAATCCGTGTCTGCGGCTTGAAAGGCCGCTGTCCTAGGCCTCTAGACGATGGGGCCCTGAGTGAAATCCTCCCTAGTATATAATAAAAACTATGACCACTCTATTTTAAATGTTTGACCGTCTCACCGCAACGACAAAAATTCAAGGATATAGAGCCAGTTGTTTTAGACCTTCATCTTCGTTAAATCCGCACATCAAGTTCATGTTCTGGACAGCTTGTCCCGCTGCTCCTTTTACCAAATTGTCAATACAACTGATAACGATTAGCCTGTTATTATTTCGATCTAAAGTAGGATAAACAAGGCAGTTGTTGTTTCCAAGCGTTTGTTTGGTCATCGGTGGGATGTCTGCAATTCTTGTAAAAGGTTCTTCTTGGTAGAAATTTTGGTAGATATCTCTAATTTTGTTATTGAGGTCCTGGCTAGATTGGATAAAATCCTCTGTCAGTGGCGCATAGCAACTAGTCAATATTCCTCTTGTCATAGGTACTAGATGTGTTAGAAATGTTAGTCTTAGTGGAATGGAATTACTTACATCATTGAGTTCTTGAATTATTTCCGGCATGTGCCTGTGTCCATCAACAGAATATGCCATAAGATTCTCGTTCACTTCTGCGAAATGGGTTGTTAGCTTTAATGCTCGACCTGCTCCTGATACACCCGATTTAGCGTCCACAATAATGTCTGGTCCAATTATTCCAGCGTCTATTGCAGGGGCCAAAGCAAGTATGGCTGCAGTTGGGTAACATCCGGGGTTCGCAACTATTCTCGATTCGGATATTTCTTTTTTGTGAAGTTCACATAGCCCGTAGACTGAACTATCGATAAATTCTGGGCATGGGTGTTCTGTTTTATACCAGTTCTTATAGATGTCGATATCCTTGAGTCTAAAGTCAGCGCTAATATCGATTATTTTGACCCCGCTTTTCAGATACGGTTTAAGTTTTTCAGCACTAGCGGCGTGGGGTAAAGCAGAAAATAGCAAATCTACACTTTCAGTAATTTCGTCAGTTATAGTTATATCTAGTTCAGTTAGATGAGGAAAAACCTCACCCAATGTTTTGCCAGAATGACTCCGTCCCGTTACTGAATTTAGATTAATTTCAGGATGTTGACTTAGAATACGGACAAGCTCTATACCTGCGTATCCAGTGACATTAATAATGCCTACCTTCACTTTGGGGAACCTCCCACTCCATTGAAAGTCCAGTTTTGTAAAGTATAATCTCCAACAGTTCCCTTCACAAGGGGGATGAGGATTACAGAGGACCGAATAATCAAAATTCCGTGTTGCGATAGTTCGTAATTAAGGTTACTTGAATTAACCTCTTTTATTCGAGGAGATGGCCGGGTCTGTTGGGTTTTTATAGACGAATCAGATAAACGAGGCTTTTGAAGGACATTTGTGTGATAGGACACAATTTGCACATCGCGGACGTTGAGCTTTACATACCTTACGTCCATGATAAATGAGATACATGTGGAAGGGGAAAACATCTTCAGGGGCCACCAATGGTTCAAGAATATCGTGAGCTTGTTCAGCTGTTACTTTTTCCCCTATCAGACCGATTCGTTTAGAGACCCGGTATATATGAGTATCTACAGGCATTGCTGGTAAACCTAAAGAGAAGCATAGAATTATTGCCGCTGTCTTCGGGCCAATCCCTTGAATCCTTTTCAGCCAGGTTTTGGCTTCAGTTAAGGGTATCTCAGCAAGGAAAGAAAGATCGTAAGAACCTAGTTCATCTTTAATCTGATTAAGAATGGCTTTTATACGAGGTGCTTTCGTTCGCGCCAACCCTCCCATACGAATTGCATCCTCAATTTCATGTACAGAGGCTTTTGAAATACTATCTAAGTCACTGAAGGTTTTTATTAGGTTATTGAAAGCTCTTGTTGAATTTATGTCAGACGTGTGTTGGGAAAGGATTGTGTAAACTAATTCCGAAGCTGGGTCATAGCGAGGGGACCACTGTACAGGACCATATTCCGGTTCGAGCAATTCTAATACTACTGGAGCTGTCATTAATGCCATTTTGTGATTACCTGTTTAATTAAGTCATTCTTGCAATTTGTTCTATTATGTCATTACATTAGAGTAACATAGCGGTTTTAATTTGCCGAACTAGGGCATTGTATCATGTTAGAAATGAGATCTTGGGACATAAATGTACTTTATAAAAGACTATCCCTACAGTCGGGTTATCACTTCAAGAGGTATACAGTTATAATTGATGATCGACTGTAGGTTTAGTATCGAGTGAGAGGAGTAGCTACTTGGTTTTTAGAAAGATTCTTGATGATATATCCAATACAGAGCAACCTATGAATTATAAAGACTTGGCGTCTATTTCCGGACTTTCTACAGACGATGTCGATCAATTTAAAATTGTATGGAATTCGCTAAACGATAGTAGAAAAGAAGAAATGATAAGTATATTAGTAAGGCTTGGCGAAGAAAATACGGACCTTGAATTCTATGATATTTTCAAACTTGGCCTTATTGATGCAGATGAATATGTAAGAGAGCAATCGATCCGGGGCTTGTGGGAGTCAGAGGACAGGAGACTTATTAATTCTTTGATTGGAATATTAATGAGTGATCCATCTTTTAAAGTTAAGTGTGCGGCAGCAGAGCACCTCGGAAAATTCATCACGATATCTTTAACCGGGAAACTTTTAAACAGAGATCTTCTGCGAGTTAAACAGGCGTTATTAGAGTGTATTAGTATCAAAGATAACGATGACAATCTCGAAGTTCGCCGACGCTCTATAGAAGCAGTATCAGCGTTAAACGATCCTGAGATACATGAAGTAATATTGGACGCTTACGAAAATGGTGATCCTGAACTTAAAGAGAGCGCTATTTACGCGATGGGCCATAGCTCTGACATGAAATGGCTACCGAAAATTCTTGCAGAAATTAGGTACGGTAGTTCTGCACACAAATATGAAGCTGCAACAGCCTGTGGTAAGTTGGGTGATGAGTCAAATATACCGGAACTAGTAACATTATTGGAATACGATGATTTACAGGTTCAATTAGCGTCAATTAATGCTATTGGACTAATTGGAGGGACTTATGCCAAACAGGTGTTGAATGAATTGATGGACGCAGAAGATGAAGAATTGAGTTATTCGATTGCGTCGGCATTACAGGAGATTGAATTTGACGAAGATCCATTGAAATTAACTTTGGATCAACGAATTTAGAATAATCAGTAATCGCTTGCTTTTAGAGTGCTACCGTTCCATCATCTTTATCGCTACTCATGTATAGATTTGCGTTGCAAGCTGAAGGTATATTTGCAACAATAATCATTGATTTACTGGTGGTGATATAATTCGAGAAACTTTTGTCTCAAGAGATATTTTTGTAATCTACTTGTGGAGGCCAACTTTTATGATACCAGCATTCGATGCGGTAAGAGCTATACATAAATGCCAAGGAGAGGCAATGGTACTGCCGACAGTTACTGAGTACCGTTATTGGAAGGCAGTTTCTGACCGTGAAGACCTGGATATTACTCCACCTGATTCGATGGGTCCTGCATCTTCAATGGGCTTAGGCTTGGCCCTTGCTAATCCAGACAAGAAGATAGTAGTACTGGATGGGGATGGGAGTATACTAATGAATCTTGGTAGTCTGGTGACAATTGCTGGTAAAAACCCAAGTAACCTCGTACATTTCGTATTCCAAGACAATGAATACTTCACTACGGGTGGACAACCCATTCCTGGTGTGGGGTTAGTTAATCTTGCAGGGATAGCCGAAGCTGCCGGATTCCCAATAACCTATGAATTTGATGATCTAGAGGAGTTTGTTAACGAATTAACCCATATAATGGAACAGAAGGGCCCTATTTTTGTTTGCTTAAAGGTTAATCATCCTGAAGAACTCCCACCTTCAGCTTTCTAATATGGGTAATGAAAATCCTTATTAAAGTCTAACTATCAACATGTCGGAGCTATTATGTATAGGCCTGAAGACCCGCGTCACGTACTCAATGGAGAAGTTTGGCTGCCAACACCGTTACTCCCTGCTACCTCAATTGGAGATCGCTTAGGTATTAATCTGTGGTTAAAACGCGAAGATTGTACGCCGGTCGGGTCCTTTAAACTGAGAGGTGCCCTAGTCGCAATGTCCAGTATGAAGGATCAGGTGCAAGATAGTGGAGTTATCGTAGCCTCTGCCGGTAATTATGGACTAGCGATTGCTGTAGCCGGTCAAAGGTATAACGTAAAAGTTACAGTGGTTCTTCCTCAAAATGCCAATCCATCTAAAATAGATAGGATTCTATTGAGTGGGGCTGAATTAATCCAATATGGTGAGGATTTTGACGAAGCCAAAGACTATGCTAGGAAAAGAGCAGAAGAATTCGAAGTACCTTATTGGGAAGATGGAGTTATAGATGAAATGGCACTGGGATCTTCGACAATAGCAGATGAAATTCTGGTGCATCCAATAGATTGGGATTATGTTTTAGTTCCCGTTGGTAACGGATCATTAATAAAAGGGATATCCAGCGTGTTCAAAATGAAAAGTCCGGGCACGACCGTGGTTGGCCTTGTTTCAAATGCTGCCCCATCGATGAGTTACGCTTTCCAGAATAAACCCTGGGATAACAATCAGATTCCGAGTACGATTGGAGACGGTCTCTCGGTACGAGTGCCAATTATGAATATGGTTCATCAACTACAAGATACCGTTGATGAAATGTGGATAGTACAGGAATCACTTTTGCTTCCGGCGGTGCGTACCTTAATTGAATTGGAACAGATGATGGTTGAACCTTCGGCGGCTGTGACAGTTGCGGCTATGGTGGAGAGAAGAAAAACCTTGAAAGGGAAAACGGTTGCAGCCATATTAACCGGTGCTCATTTAAATCAATCACTGCTACGTCAAACCATTACCATAGATAGTCTTTTGTGAGATGGTTGAATATGGATATTGACCATATTAGACAAATTTCTGTTGTAGGCTCTGGACTAATAGGTCATAGCATAGCGTTGGATTTCGCGATCGAGGGCTATAAGGTCAGACTATATTCCCGTACAAACGACAGTCTGAAACGTTCCCGGGACATGATTAGGGACAGTATACGGAACTTAGTAAGACTTGGTTGTCTAGATCCCAAGAAGGTGGCCGGTATTGAATCTAATATTTGTACAGACTCCTCGTTAAACGCATCTATTATAGGTTCCGATATCGTTATTGAAGCCGTGTATGAAGATGTTATTTTGAAACAGAAACTTTTCCGTAAACTAGATGAGATATGTCCCCCTCACGTTATCCTTGCTAGTTCAACGTCTAGTATCTTACCCAGTAAACTCATGGAATTTGTAACCAGGCCTGAGAGAGTTGTTGTCGCCCATTATATTAATCCACCTCATTTGGTGCCACTTGTAGAAATAGTGAGAAGTCCACTGACGTCAGATCTAACGGTGGATATCTTTTATTCTCTTCTAAAGAAACTCGGTAAATGCCCAGTAGTTTTGCCTCAAGAGATTCCTGGCTTCATTTCAGGTAGGCTACAAATGGTCGTTTTGAAAGAAGCATTATGGTTGGTAAAAAATGGATATGCCACTACCAAAGACGTTGATACAGTATTAAAGTCTAGTTTAGGCCGTCGTTGGGCTGTGGCGGGTATTTTCGAAGTATTAGAATTAGCGGGTTGGGACTTGATCTCTAATGTCATTTCAGAAATTGCTCCATCCATAGATACTTCTTCTGAATCTTTTAGTTTAATAGATACCAAAGTAAGCAAAGGTGAGCTAGGTGCAAAAAGTGGTAAAGGGTTCTATGATTGGCCAGAAGCGGTTGCTGATTCCGTGAGAGAAAAAATTATCCATTCATTAGTAGAAATAGAAAAATGGTCCGAATAAATTTATTGGAGAATTAACAATTGTCAATTGTTGGTGTAATAGCAAATCCAGCGTCCGGTAAAGATATTCGTCGTTTGGTAGCACAGGGAAGATTCATTACAAATCAAGAGAAAGTCAATATCCTTAAAAGTATATTTGTTGGTCTTAATTCGATTGATATAGGGCGAGTGGTCGCAATGCCTGATTCAGGAATGTTATGCAAACGTGCAGAAGAGGCCTTGGACATATCGTTTCAAGTTGAAGAACTGAACATGATTGTTTTCAATGAAGAGAAAGATTCGACTAATGCTGCTAAAATGATGACTAGTATGGGAGTGGAGTGCCTAATAACTTTAGGTGGAGATGGTACGAACCGTGCAGTGGTGAAAGGATCACGATCAGTGCCAATTGTGCCGGTGTCCACGGGTACCAATAATGTCTTTCCTAAATTAGAGGAAGGGACAATTGCTGGCATGGCCGCTGGTCTGATAGCTCGTAAGCTCGTTGATATTGAAAGAGTGTCGACTATAAATAACGTATTAGAGGTAATACAGGAAGATATTGTTAGTGACATAGCCTTGATAGATGTTGCTGTTTCTAAAGAGCGCTTCATAGGGGCAAGAGCCATATGGGACATAGACACGATACATGAACTTTTCCTCTCCGAATTCTTGCCGGGCTCCATTGGACTATCTTCAATTGGAGCCCAATTGGGATATACAGGGAATGACGAGTTCCTTGGTATGCATTTAAAGATAGGAGATGGTGGTATAGAAGTGCTAGCACCAGTCGCGCCTGGTAAAGTCGTCCGGGTACCAGTAAAAGAATGGAGAACTTTAAAGGTAGGAGAACGCATTAATATAATCCCTCGGCCCTGTACCGTTGCCTTAGACGGAGAACGCAACTTCAGTTTGCAAACTTGCCAAGAGGCATATATATCTCTAAGTGACCGTGGGCCTAGGGTAGTCTCAACTGTTGCAGTAATGCGCGAGGCTGCTAAAGAAGGAATATTTAAAAGGGGAAGGCATTCAAATGAAATTTAACTCGAGACGATCCAATGTGAGAGCTAAGAACGGGATGGTAGCTACCAGTCAGCCACTTGCAGCTATGGCTGGTCTTAGAATTCTTATGGCAGGTGGGAATGCTATTGACGCGGCTGTAGCAACTGCAGCTACATTGAGCGTTGTGGAACCCCAATCGACAAGTGTTGGTGGCGATGTTTTTTCCCTTATATGGATGAATGATGAAAAGTCTGTGAGAGCATTGAATGCAAGTGGACGTTCTTCAGGATCTGCATCGCGATCTGAATTACTATCCCAAAACATGTCTCATATTCCCATTCAGAGTCCCTACGCAGTTACGGTACCGGGCGCAGTGAGCGGATGGTCAGCAGTTTTGGAACGTTACGGTACTATGGCTTTGTCTGATGTTCTGAAACCGGCAATTGAATATGCAAGTAATGGTTACCCCGTATCCGAACTGGTCAGTACTTCGTGGAAGGCAAATGCCTATAAACTTCAGGCTTTTCCATCGGGCGGAGAATTATTGCTCAACGGTAAGGCTCCAGCAACTGGTCAAGTTATGCGCATGCCAGAATTAGCCAAAACGTTACAGATAATAGCTGAAGGTGGTTCAGAAGCCTTTTACAAAGGTGATATCGCTAAGAAAATAGTTGACTATGTCCAAGAACGAGGTGGATGGATAACTTTAGAGGATATGAAAAATCATGAGGCTAATTGGGTTGAACCTATTTCTACTAAATATAGAGGTGTCACCTGTTGGCAATGTCCTCCCAACGGGCAAGGGATTAATGTGTTGATGGCCCTAAATATAGCTCAAGGCTTCGACCTTCAGGCGATGGGATTTCAATCCGCTGAAACGTATCATCATCTTATCGAATCCATGAGATTATCTTTGGCAGACGGATTATGGCATGTCACAGACCCTGAAGTTAGAGAGGTGCCTGTTTCCGAATTAAATTCTTGCAATTATGCTGATAAACGGCGGCAGCTTATCAAAACCGAAACAGCATTGCAAGATCTTCCTGTAGGTGTGATAGATAACCATTCAGATACGGTGTATATAAGTTGTGTTGATGGTGATGGGAATGCCTGTTCATTTATTAACAGTATATTTTCAGGTTTCGGAACTGGATTAGTAGTGCCTGGCACCGGGATAGTTTTACAGAATAGAGGATCTTCTTTTTCGTTGTCATCAGATCATCCTAATGTATTGGAACCTAATAAAAGGCCATTCCACACATTGATTCCTGGCATGGCAACTGTTGATGATAAACTTTGGTTGAGCTATGGAGTTATGGGTGGTATGCAGCAGGCTCAGGGCCATTTCCAGGCCCTGATTAATATGATAGATTTCAAGCTCAGCCCCCAGGAAGCTCTTAACGCCCCTAGGTTTAGTGTGAGGCCGGGGGAAGGCATAGCAATTGAGCCATTCGTGTCCGAAAAAGTCACGCGTGATTTAACAAATAGAGGCCACCACATTATTGTTGATGAAGCTAACGGAGTATTCTTTGGAGGAGGACAAATAATAAGTCGTGATGGTCAAGGGATTCTTGTTGGTGGTAGTGAACCGCGTCTCGATGGTTGCGCTGTAGGGTGGTAAAAGGTATATCCCTATTCTTTTTCATGATGTGCAAGATGACCATGGAAATTTCGAGTTGGTATAAAACCTTAATAGATCAAAGAAAGCTTTCGGGGCTGTTAGATTCTTAATAAGAATCCTGGTGTTGCTAACTTGTGGTATAGACTGATAAATTCTATAACAGTCTTTGATTAGTCGAATTTACGCTAGTTGAGGCGTTTTAATATAGAAAGCGTAACTTGTTCAGACGTTACGTTTAATTATTTATAAACAGTATCAGGAGGTTAAAATGGCAAACGATTTCGATCCTAATAATGTGCTTCTTACGGGAGAAAATTCATTTATTCGCCTTCATGGAGATGAAGGCTCACCTCTTTCAATACAAGCGAGTCATTGGAGAATTCTCTATAGTCCCAATGGGTCGGGGCACGTGTTATATATAAAAGGTGATTTAACGGATGAAGAACCACGTATTTATTCAGACAATATAGCCATGGCACGTTGGCTACAAAACGAAATAGAACAGCTACTCAATCCGGATTTCACGGACCAAAACATTCCTGTGATTGATGCAGTATTCAATAGAGAAGGTGATCCTTTAACCACGGTAACAGAGGTCATAGAATCAGATGAAGATAGTATATTGATGTCTTGGTACGACTTTCAAAAACCATTTATGATGACCTTAGCAGTTGGTAGTAACCCGGATAGAGCTCATTTAGGAGTATATAGTTGCTTTATTCCAGCTAGAAGAGCACAGCTTACAATTAACGGAGAGGTATCTGACGGGCATACGAAACTGGAGAAGCGTGGTCCAAATGAAAGTAGCTCGTCTTGTTTGGCATGGTCAGAAACTTGGGTAAAGTCGTAATGCAATTTTTAAAGAGGATGCACTTTCATTGAGAGATTTGCCGTAATTCTTTAATAAATGCAAATAAGAAGACTAATTATCGCGACTTTGAATATATAGCCTGCGAGCTGAGATACAGTTTATTAATGCAAAATATATATGGGTATAAGAGCATTTTCAGAGCTCCTAAACCGACGGAATCGCTTATATGCGATAACAATCTCTCATTAATGGTATCTCAAATTGTAGATCCCAACACTAGGATCCAATTGGCGCATTTCCCCATTGATTTGGTATCGCGAAAGTTCTTATACGCATATAGAATCGTTTTTTCATTTATGGTAAAGACGCTATTGCCTTAATTTCTAATAGGTACTCTTCTTTTACTAGCGCATCAACTACCAATAACGTATTAGCAGGGAAGGCACCGTCAGGGAACATATCAGGATAAATATCGCCCCTTGATTGAATGTAGGGTTGAATATTATCTTTATCTACTATATACGTTGTAAATTCTATTACATTAGCAAACTCTGCTCCGACTTCTCCAAGAATATTTTTCAGATTTTCGAATACTTGGCGAGTTTGTGAAGAAATGTCTCCTTCACCTACAAGGTTGCCACTGTTATCAATCGATACTTGCCCAGAAATGAAAAGGAGACCACCTCCCTTAACCTGAATGGCTTGAGAATAAGCACCTATAGGCTGTGGGGCTTTAGGTGAATTGATTACTGATCTTTCAACTTTGGACACTTCTGCACTCCTTTTAAATATATTAGTATTCATTCGCATAGAGGATAACATAAGGCTCGAACAAAAATTGAATACCAAGTAACTACATTAGTGGTTTGGCGAAACTGAGTTCGTGGCCATTTGGGTCAATTATGTGGAAGTAGCGTTCGCCCCAATCAGCGTTACTTGGTGGAAATTCGGGCGTAAGGTTACGTTTCACTAGATTGTTATAAAGACCGTCTACGTCATTTACATAGAATATAATCCTCCCCCAGAACGACTTTATTTTTAAGTTAGGGTGGGCTATAAGATTTAGGTAATTAGATCCGGCAGAGAAACTGGAGAAATCTGCTTCTGGATCACCGTACAGGGGTGTGAATCCTAAGAGAGAATAGAATCTGAAGGACTCAGACATATCTTTGACGGCTAACGTAATAGCGTTAATGGATTCTATATTAATCACCTTATTACTACTTCCTTTATCAGTCTGGTTGTTTCAAATATGACATGAACCCTCTTGTAAATGTAGTTCATCCCGCGGTTGGATTATCTTGAGGTCCTCACTGTGGTTTCAAATCGAATTTGATAACATGTACGACCTTTGGATACTGGTCAGGAATCTTCAATAACGTAGGGGCGAGGTAATGTATTTGTCGGTAAAACCACCTTGGACAACATGTATTTGGAGCTCCAAGCTGTGTCTTCGTTTGAATATGGTTTATCTTATCGCTTTACCAACGATGTTAGGTATAGTAATTGAAAACCAGAGAGATAAGTTGAAGTTCCGTATTTCTACTTTTCTAAAACCAGCTAACCTAATGTGCAAAGCTGTATCCCGATTAAGATTACACCCTGTTGTAATAAATTTCCATGCGGGATTCAATATGTTTTGCCATCTACTTCTATGACGATTCATAGATTGCACATGTTCGTAAAAATAGAAAGTGCCGCCTGGTTTGAGTATACGGTAGGTTTCTGATATTACTGCGTCCACGTCTTCTACCATGCATAAAACAAGTGTGCTTACTACACTATCAAATGTTTTATCGGGAAAGGGAAGCATTTCCCCAATACCAGTAACGATATTTATGGGACGATTGACCTGTATAGCATTTTTAGCAAGACGTTTGGACATGTGCGGATTTGGTTCTAATATCGAGACTCGCACGTGTCTTGGGTAATATTCAAGATTGCCACCTGTGCCACCACCAATTTCTAAGACTTCACCCAAGGTTTGGCCAGCCGTTTGATTTCTATATGGTTTGACGAAATCTTCTACTATCATATTTAGGCGGTCATACCAAGCCGCAAATATTCGTCTCCCTAAAGTCGAAAAGTTTATCAATTGGATAAGTTTACCTTTGAATGAGCTGAGAATAGGATAATATCTGTTTTCTTTTATTGGGAGCCTATTATGGTTGATAGTCAAATTCAATTCGAGAATACCGAAGCGTCCATTCCTTTTTCATAGATTGAGGAAAGTTCATGTGTAAAAAGCAATCCAGGTAGAATTTATCAAAATGACGATCGTGCAATACCTTTTAACGATTTTCGTACGATTGTTTTAGAGCCCAAAGATGATTTCACCCTAGTTATGACAACCTCGAGCAAGGATGTCAAATAGCGCTTCTACTTTTCCATCTCGTATTCCAATGAAACGATCCCATCTATTTACGGTTATATCCTGTTGCCCACTAGACAATAGAAATTTATCCCCTAATTTTAATGGCATTTCTCCCTGACTTCGTAGAAGGATATGTTCATCGAAGAGACTTTCTACCTTTACGTCTAAATCTCCATCTATAGCAGGTAGTACTCCAAGAGGAGATGCCAGAGCTCTGGTACCAACATCTCCTATCGCTACACCTCGTCTTGGTGTGCTGATCACCGTAGATAGTACTTTTACTGCTATATCGTAATCTTCCATATAGTCATTTGGATGAGCCATAAGAGCGTAAGTACCCCCTTCCACTTCCGTGATCCCAGGCATATCTGCCGCTACATCAATTGTCCAGGTCTCACCCGTAGAAACTATTTCCACAGGGATGCCTTCATTTTCAAGGGTTGTTTTTAAATCCAAACACATTTGCATGTATCGACGACCCTCAATAAATCTTGTCTCTCTATCAGGTTTCCCTGGAAGTGATTGATGGCTCATCACGCCTTTAAAAGTTATGCCGGGCAGATCTGTGGCTTGTCTTGCAAGCTCAACGCCTTGGTTATCCGTTCTAATCCCAGCGCGATGCATTGAAGTATCTACTTCTATAAGAACTCCTATTGTTACCTCGTTTTCTTCTGCTATTGCTGATATCAGTCTTAGGTTACGCGGATCATCTATAACTACCTTCATATCAGCGCGCTTAGCCAAGTTACATAGCCGTAAAATTTTGTCTTTGGTCGGAAGTTGGCTAGTAACCAAAACGTCGTGAATACCTCCGTCAACCATTACTTCCGCTTCAGATATCTTTGCCGCACATACGCCACCCACAGTACCTCCCTTGCGGATTTGAATGTTTGCTATTGCAGGACTCTTGATGTTTTTTGAATGTTGGCGCATCTTAACGACCGTATCTTTATACGTTGACGCTACGGTTTCATAGTTATGGTCTAAAGCATCCATATCTATAAGCAAACACGGAGTATCTAAGTCTTTTATGGGAGTTCCTATTGGGGGTCTATAATTATCCATTCAAACACTCTCTCCTATGTGAAAGTTCTTTGCAAATAAAGGTTTTTAAAGTTAGCGGTATCGTCCTCGAGCTGATACCTCCCACACTAAATTGAGTTTACCGTTTCTCACTACATTCATGTAATCATACAAGTTAATACAATTCCCTATATCTAGAGGTGTTAAAAGCACTTTATCCCCTAAGTCAACTTCACTCTGTCCATCTGCAAATACCAAATAGCCGTGTTCGGCGCTGGTTGAGGTTATAGATGCATTAGGGAAATCTTCGGGTACTGGGAACCCTAGGTCTGATCCGACTGCTTTTTGCCCACAATCCAACAGAGCCAACTGAGGTTCAGGGTGGCTCATTACCGTTGCCATAACTTTGGCCGCAGGTCTAAATTGCGGTCTGCATTCCCTGTATTTATAATCCATCAAAGCGTATGAACCCGGTGACACTTCTGTAACCCCAGACAGAGCCCCGGCGATCTCATAGTTATGAGTTCCGCCTACGGACACCATTCCTACGGCGATACCTTCACGTTCAATAGATTCTCTTGTGTCGAGAAGCAATTGAATCCATTTCCTTGAAATCTTAGATAATTGTTCGGGGTTTTTCTCCAGTATTGCGCCCTCGTAGGACATGATTCCAGTAAAATTTACATTTTCAGTTTTTTCCATTTCTATTGCCATGTTGACGGAAGGAATGCCCGGTTCAACTCCGCAAAGATTTTGACCAGTATTAATATCCACAACTGTGTTAAGGCTAACGTTGCTAAATTTGGCGGCCTCAGATAGCATTTTTAAGTTTTCTATGTTGTCGACAGCTACGGTAATCTTACAATTCTGTGCAAGGGCACACATATGCGCTATTTTTTGTGCCGTTACAACTTCTTTTGATATAAAGATATCGTTGAAGCCATTCTGCGCAAATATTTCGGCTTGGCTAACAGTGTTAACAGCAATACCGTTCACGGTACCCCCTGCAGCGAGTTGCTTGTGGGCGATCGCGGGGCTTCTATGAGCTTCTACGTGGGGCCTTACTTTTGCCCCGTTATTCGATTTGAAAAAAGCATGTAGGGTGCTTATATTATCCTCTAATACATCAAGGTCTATTATGAGTGCAGGTGTATCGAGTTCTTCCATGGGCGTTCCAATTGGTTTAAATATGGGTCGTTCCATCACGTCTCCAATATCAAGGTATAGATATTTACTGAATTCTGGATGAGAATACCATATATCAAATAACTCGTCTATTGGTTAGACGAATTGCCAAATAACTAAAGATAACAAACCATTGGTATATAATTTGTCTATAATGGTAATATCGCGAACTGTCTAATATAGTTATACTAATGTAATACCTAATGAAATATTAGATATTACATTAGTATGGCTATGGAGAAGGGTCTGTGAAAGCTATAAAAAATGCAACTCTAATTGATGGAACTGGTGCTAGCCCAGTTAGTAATGCCACCATACTGATAAAGGATGGTTTTATAGAAACGGTCTCAAATTCCGATTTGCCTAGTGACATACTAGTAACAGATGCTGCTGGAATGACAATGCTGCCCGGCCTCATAGATTGTCACGATCATCTGGCTAGTTTCAGTTATGATTTGGAAAGCCGTTGGGGATTAGATGAACTGAAAAGTTTACGCCACATGAAAATTTCTGCGGTATTAAAGAACACCCTTGAAACTGGATATACTACGGTTCGTGATGCTGCAGGACTTGACGCAGGATTTCGACAGGCAGTAGAACAAGGAATTATTCCCGGGCCTAGACTTCAAGTCGCCCTTAGAATTATAACCCCAACTGGAGGAATAGGTGATGATGTTAGTCCTTCGGGATGTCTGAACCCGGTTTCTTCAGAGCTAGGTTTGCCATCTGCTGTGGCGAATGGTCCAGATGACATGCGAACTAAGGTTAGAGAGATGGTTAGAGCTGGTGCAGATGTAATCAAATTTGCCAGCACGGGTGGAGCTAGCTCACGTTCAGGACTTGGGCCGAAAGATATGCTGATCGGTCTGGACGAAATTAAAGCATTGGTGGATGAAGCTCATGGCTTAGGAAGAAAGGTGATGTGTCATGCCCTTGGAGGTCCTGGGTTACGTGCAGGAGTGGAAGCTGGTGTTGATTCTATTGAACATGGTACCTATTTGGATGAAGATCCTGATCTTCTCACTATGATGGCGGACAAAAACATTTTTTATATACCCACATTCAGCGTTTATTTATTTCATGCAACCCAAGGAACTCCTCATGGTAAGGAACGAGCGAAGTCCTTATCGTATCATCATTTAAAGAGCTTTGAACTAGCTAATAAGTTGGGTGTTAAAATAGTCACTGGTACCGATGCAGGCGGTTGGATTCATGGTAACAATGCGCAGGAAATTTCG